>JASHSL010000493.1 GCA_030040855.1 Terriglobales bacterium | reverse complement strand
GTGCGGTTGCACAAAAATGAACTTCCAATCCCGTTCAATTCGTTTTTGACGCTGATGCGGAAATGGTCGGCTGCCGGCAGATCAGACAGCGAATAGCTGCGAAGAACCGGCGGTTTGTCCGGATCGATGAGCAACCGCACGACCACAAATTGACCCGCTTGGAAGACAGGAAGAGATTGTCCATCGATCGGCTTCAGAATGAAGGAAGTTACGCTATCGCTTTCCTTATTAATATTCGCAACTCGCATCTGTCGAAAGCCAGGCCAGGCTGGCTCTTGTTCCTCGTAGGCGAGTCCCGGATTCCCTGCCACAGTTTTGGAGCTCGAATCTTGTTGCAGCATTGCCTGGAACGAACTCTGCCAACCCTTGCTAAGCGCGGGAATTCGTAGGGCGCGTTGCAGTCGCTCGCGAGAATGTCCTGGCAAATATAGGAGAGCATCGATCTCGGCCACGGTGATCCCCTCTGGACCGTCAGTGATTTTTAAAATCTCGTCGCCCGCCCCAACTTCTCCTTCTTGCAACACGCGAAAGTAAAATCCTGGTCTGTGATGTGCTACCAGCAGGGCTGCCATCCGAGGTTCATTCATGCGGATGCCGACCCGGTAGCACGTCACGCGTGGCTGTGTCACTTCAAATATCGCGTCACCAATGCGGTATCGATCGCCAATGCAAACCTCGTTATCGGGAAGTCCCTCAACGGTGAAGTTTTCTCCGAACTGGCCGAAAATGAAGTCATTACGCCCGAGAAAGCGTTCCCAGTAGTGGTAGGAGTCCATCTGATAAACAAAGACGGCGCGGTGCTCCCCACCATGACCGGCGAGATCGCCTTGGGCGTCGCCATCGATATCGAGCTTGCGCACCATTCGCCGTCCAGTGACCGGAGATTTCCAGACTGCGGTGCGGACAGTTTTGCCGTTCCATGTCACGTCGCGCGGAAGACCGACATTTACTGAAAGTAATCGAGCCATTCCTATCTCATCGAAGTCCGGCGTCTGGCTAGGAGCCAATAATCGATACTGAACCTTCCCGGACCAGAGCAGACCAACCAGATAAATAAGAGCACGTACAGGACATCCGGAAGGTAGAGGAAATCATCGAGCCGGTTAAGAGGCGAAAGACCTTTAGGCATGGCGGAAAGCTTGGTCGTCAGGATGGCGACAAACATATCGACCAATAAAGCCATGCAGTCCAGGGTCGAAAGAAACCCCACGGGGACTTTGGCCTCAACGAGCGTTTCGTACATAGTTTGCGTTCTGTCGGCGACAAACAATTTGTTGGCACCGGAGATGGCGAAGAACAGCCCGAGCGAAGCGCGTACCAACAGGATGGCATATTGTTCCAAATCACTGCTACCCAGCAGCACAAACTGGACCAACCGTTTCCAATCCACTTCTTGTCCCTCAGGAGGAAGTCCCTATGTCACACCGACTTCTCCTGTAACCGCGTTAACCAGATGGGATGAGAAGGCCTCACCCCGCCCGATGAACCGGGGAACGTATCCGCCCTTAGGAAGCTCCAGCTCGCACTTTGTGGCTAGTGGGGCAGTGTTCACTGGCCGAGGGCTGCTTGCAGCTGAACCCGGAATGTGCTCTCGAAACGGCGCGTCGAACGATTCGTGACTTGTTCTCCTGTATTTCTCGAACCCGCATCCCGATTGAATCAGGTGACGCTGGTGATCAGAACAGAAGCGCTTGAGGAGAACAATTGGACGATGGTATCGCCGATACCTTTGTATCGGCTGTCCTGCTAACTAGCGCTTGCTACAAATCTTGCAGGGTATCCTCACTGGAAACTTCCCCTCATCTTGGGCGATCATTTGGCAGGAACCAATTGAAGTCTGAGAGCTTTGGCTTTCTGTTGTAAGTGGATCAGTTCGCGTTCTTGCCGTCGTTGGTCGTAATAAGCGGCGCCACGGTCAACCCAATCTTGTCCTTTGGTGAGCATGCGATAGACCAAGCATGCTAGATAACGGGCCATGGCCTTGATGGCTTTCGGGGCTCCCAGTCGCCCACGCAAAGATCGATAGCGGGCGCCTAAGTGGCTTTGGCTGTTGTTGAGGCTTTCGGCGGCCATGCGCAGGGCATTGGCCACACGGTTGCGTCCCTTGACCCAAACGTGGCGAACAACCTTGCCTCCACTGATGTCTCGTTTGGGCGCAAGCATGAGCCAGGAGACAAAATGGTTCTCGGTGGGAAAAGCACTCAAATTGGGCCCCACTTCAGAGTAAATCGTCTGGACGGTCATAACCTTGATGCCGTCAATGACGGTCAGGTCGGCTCCCATTACCCGAGCCAACTCGGTGTCCAAATCAAAGCCGACTCTGTTTTTTCGCGGCGATTTAGTATT
This sequence comes from Terriglobales bacterium, assembly GCA_030040855.1. GTDB lineage: Bacteria > Acidobacteriota > Terriglobia > Terriglobales > Acidobacteriaceae > JAFAGX01. The sequence goes on along the minus strand of JASHSL010000493.1, from coordinate 549 downwards.
GCGAGATTTTTTCTTGTCCCTTTTTGCTGCCTCCTCGACTCCCGGGGTGGCTTGGGCAAGCACCGGAGCAAGCGCAAGGCGGGTAGGCTGGGCCTTCATGTATTTTAATTGCTGCGCGCACTTTTCTATTTGTTGTACTTGGAAATCGTAGGCCGCAAGTACTTGCTTTAACTCGAATAGCATATCCTCCCGCCAATTTCCTTGCAGACTATGGGCAATCTCTTCCTCGCTGGCCTGAATGCGGTGATCCCGTAACTTGGCCAAACTCCAAGGATTACGCTCCCCGCCCACGATCGCTCGCACGATGGCCATCCCCGTCTGGCCACTGAGATCCGTAATGGCATTGGCTAACTGTACGTTCATCTGGAATGTTACACGTAACATTCCAGATGCAATGTGAAGTTGTCAGTAATGTGAAGTTGGCATGCCGGAGCCGCGCAAAACACGCTCTCTCTTGATTCTCAACTCCACATTTTTTTGTAGCATCGGGACGGTCACTAAAACCGTGGGCTGCCGTCGGTGATCGCATAGCCATTTCTGATTTGTCTT
>JASHSL010000492.1 GCA_030040855.1 Terriglobales bacterium | reverse complement strand
AAATTCTTGCCAATCAGAACCGTATTCCGGCTGGCAAATTGGAGAACGGCGTTCTCACGGTTCATCTCACAATCCGCAACGGAACATGGCACGCCGAAGCGGAAGATGGTCCTCCGCTCTACGTGCAAGCATTCGCCGAAGCCGGCCAGCCGGCTTCGATCCCCGGTCCGCTGTTGCGCATGCCCGTGGGCACGACGGTAAAAGTAAGGATCGATAACGAGCTGAAGAAACCTGCAATGGTATTTGGACTCAATACCCGGCCCGGGGACCCGCAGGCAGGAATCTCAATTCCCGCCGGGGAGAGCCGCGAAACCAGCTTTCTGGCCGGCGCTGCGGGAACGTATTACTACTGGGCGCGCACCCTCACTCCCGAAAAAATCGAACCCTATCTCCAGGATGCGCAGTTGAACGGCGCTTTCATCGTCGATCCGCCGGGACCCGTGCGGCCCGATCGCATCTTCGTGATCAACCTGATGGCTACGCGCGCCGATGCCATCCATCCGAGTTTTGAGACGGCCAGCATCAACGGGAAGTCCTATCCTTACACCGAGCCGCTGGCATACGAGGTGGGCGAAACGATTCGCTGGCGCGTCATCAATCCCACCTTCAGCGAGCACCCGATGCACTTGCACGGAGCCTATTACCGAGTGCTCAGCCTGGGCGATTTTGAGGCAGACACCGCCTACCCCGAAGACGAGCAGCAGTCGGTGGTAACACAGAATCTATTGGACGGCCACACCATGACCATGGAATGGCAGCCGGAACATGAGGGCCGATGGCTGTTCCACTGCCATTTCAATAGTCATATTTCCGTGCGCGAACGTCTTCCAATTTTCATCCCATCAGGTTTCGAAGACAAGAATGCGTCGCAGCAGAAGGCGGCCGTCCTGCATGTTGCGCACGAGCATCACGACGGAGCGATGGCGATGGAAGACATGGCCGGACTGGTGCTCTTGATTAATGTGAAGTCTAAACCTGGATTCACCCCGCCGGCTGAAGCTGCGGCAATTCACAAGATCGATCTGGTGATCGAGCCCACCGCAGAAGCCGGCAAGGCGCCGACCTTCTCGTGCTCGGTGCGCGAGGGGAAGAAAATTGTCGCCTCGCAGGACAAGACCATGGGGCCGCCGATCGTGTTAACGCGCGGCGAACCGACTGAGATCACCGTGCTGAATCACCTCGAACGGCCAACCACGATCCATTGGCATGGGCTGGAACTCGAAAGCTATTACGACGGAGTGGTCGGCGGCGGTACCGGAGAGCAGATTACGCCGGCCATCGCACCAGGCGCAAGCTTTGCCGCCCGCTTTACTCCGACCCGCGCGGGAACGTTTATCTACCATACGCACGCACCCGATGAAGACCAGCTCTCCGGAGGAATCTACGGTCCCCTGATCGTGCTGGAGCCAAGGGAAAAATACGATCCCGAACATGACAAGTTCCTGGTGGTCGGCGCGCGCGAGATCGGCTTTTTCCCCAAACGACTCACCTTGAACGGTGCCGAACAGCCCAGCCCGATTGTATTGAACCGCGGGGTGAACTACCGGCTTCGATTGATCAACATAGCGCCCGATCTCGCGGCCTCGTTGCAGCTGGGGACGAAAGAGCACCCGGTTACGTGGCGTGCGCTGGCCAAGGACGGAGCAGCACTTCCGTCGCGGCTGGCGAAATCGAGCGGTGCAATTCTGCGATTTGATTCGGGCGAGGTTTACGATTTCGAATTCCAACCGGAAACTACCGGCGAGATCCCTCTCGAAGTGAGCAACGTTTTCGGGGGCGACGCAAAACTGACTGGAACGATCGTGGTGCAATGAAGCTCTAACTGCGGTAGCCATGCGTCTTGGGAGAAGCCCAGATCCTCCTCCCTTCTGTTACATCGGTAACTAGCCTTCGCCCAAAGCTTTCCCGATACTGAGCCCATGGCAACCGCAAACCGGCAAGAGAAAGCATCACCCGCGCTCCGTTCTCTCAAGATCAGTCTCGTCAACGAGTTCACCCGTCATGTGCTCTACGGTCTTCCGGTCGGTCCGGAGCTGCGAGCGATCCTAGGAGACCCAGAGCGATACAAACAGTTTTGCGAAGGGACGTCTCTCGATCCCGAGATTCAAGAGAAGTATGAGCGAGCGAAGTCATGAGGTATCGCGCTCCAAGTTCTTCTAGAGTTCCTTAGATAGCTCCGTGGGTGATCCAGAGATTCGATCCCCTAGGCGATACCGCTTCATCTTTGCCGCCTGCGCAACCCGCCGCCCGTGTACAGGCGTAACCTACTCTGCACTTCGGTGCCCCCGCATAATGTGCTGAGAGGCAATCCCTCGTCTTTTCGTCATGGCTGATTCCAAACCCTATTGTGAATATTTGGGTGACGCTCTCGATGGGGCTGCCTGCGACAACCCCGTCGCCAAAGTGATCCATTTGCGGATCGACGATCAGGATGAAGCGTTCTTTTGTTGTTCCGCTCATGCCGCTGCCTTCGTGGAAGAAGAGACGGATCGATATGAGCGGATGGAAGATTATGATCCCGACGTCGCCTATCCGGGCTGCGCAAAGAGTTTGCGGGTTGGTTTCGATGCCGGGTTTCGAGTGCTCGGGAAAGCCTTGTTGCGGAGTGAGCAAAAGCGAGCAAAATACAAAACTGCAGATGTGATAAGCAAAAAAGCGATCGAGAAAAAAACTCGGAACAACTGATCCCTTTTTTAGCGTTCAACTGCTCAGCTGGGGGTATCGAGACTACAACGATCTGCGCTTGGTTCGAGCAGTGGAAACCTCCCTAGCTGCGAGCCGGTGAAGGCTCCTAGGCAGCCGACTGGCCGTGACCGTAGGCTTCCTTCAGTTTCGCAATATCAAACTTTTTCATCTTGAGAAAGGCTTCGGTTACTCGTGCCAATCTCACCGCGTCTCTGTCTCGCAGCATCTCGTCCATCAGCGTGGGAACAATCTGCCAGGAAAGGCGGTACCTGTCTTTCAGCCATCCGCACTGTTCCGCGTTGCGGTCGGCCGACAGCTTCGCCCAGTAGTAGTCGATTTCTTCCTGGGTCGTGCACCGCACCATAAACGAAATGGCTTCGTTGAAAGCCAAGCTGTGGGCACGTGCACTGTCCATGACCGCGAAGCTCTCGCCTGCAAGCGTGAAGGCGGCATGCTTCATGGTTCCTTCTTGGTCGGGTGGTTCATCGCGGCCATAGCGTAGGATGTGGCTCACACTGGCATGGTGGAATATCGATGTGTAGAAAGCGATTGCCTCCCCAGCTTTTCCGCATTGATCGCCGACAAACATCAGGGTGGGCGTGATTTTCTGTTTGATTTCCTGCTCGCCCCTAAACATCACCTGCCAAGAAAGTCCGTATCGGTCCTGGGTCCATCCATAGCGCTCGCTGATATTTCCCGAGCGCGATGGCTACCGAACCTCCTTTGGATAGCTCGCTCCACAGGGCATCAACTTCCTCTTTGGTGTCGCAGGCAACAAGAAACGAGACCGCCGGGGTGAACTTGAAGAAGGGACCGGCGCTGATCAGGCGGAACTCAAGCCCCAGGAGCTCGATGGTTATAAGATCCACCGTGCCGGAAGGAGTGTTGTGAAGCGTTGCCGTACTCTTGATGTGTGAGTCTTTGAAGACGGATGTATAGAGTTCGGCCGCCTCTCTAGCTTCCTTGGCAAACCATAGGTGGGGCGTGATTTTTTGCAAAAGGGCTGCTTCCTCCTCTCTGGTTGGAGGCAGGGGAACCGTGCCGGCCTCGGCGCGATTCGCTAAGCCCTCCCCACAGGCAAGAATCCCTGCGCAAACGGTTTCTGGGCCCCAGCCGATGTTCGTTCCTCATCCTCTCACCTTGGCAAGCCAGTTGCTCAAGAAAGGTTTGAGCTGCGTGCTAGGGGTTGCGGTCACCTTCGGTCTCCGCCAATTGCGGCAGGGAACACTACCCTGCCAGTTGATCCTCGGCAGGTCAACTGGCTACATACTCTCTGGTCAGAACTCGAATCGCAATCCAAACTGGAAATACCGGGGCAGGTATCCCGCTGCATCCGACGTGATCGATCCGAAGCCCTGTTCTAAAAATTCGTTGTTCGGCATTGCGAAGCGCGGGTGATTGAAAAGGTTAAATATCTCAGCTCGGAGCTCCAGCCGTGTGCCCTCTTTGGGCACAAATGATTTGGAAAGATT
>JASHSL010000491.1 GCA_030040855.1 Terriglobales bacterium | reverse complement strand
GCAGGGAACAGGTATCACGGGTTGGGTGGCGGATACAGGCCGGCGCTCGGGGCCGCATTCGTGCCTCGCCCCCCGAACGATCGTTATCCAGGCGGTGGACATAACCCTGGCCCCGCACAGGCATCTGTCATCCCTCGCCCGCCGAACCATGAGCAGGAATTTGTCCCCCGGCCCGCGAATGGCTACGCCCGGCCCGGTGGAGGATACAACGTGGCGCTCGGGCATGAATTTGTTCCCCGGCCGCCGAGCCGCGATTCAGAGTACGGTCGGGTAGGACGCTCCAGCCGCGATTACCAGGGGTTGGGCGACGCGCGGGGGCCACAGCAGAGCTATCTTTCTTCGACAGCACATCGTCCCCCGCGCGATGAACGCGCACTCAGCGCAAGACTTCAGGCCTCCAGTTTCGGTCAGGGGTACTCGCCGAAATCTGGGGGCAGGGACATTCCCGAGGTACGCTCGAATGGTTTTCATCCGTTCGGGAGCGCGCACCGTTCTGTGAGTTACCCTGCCGGCGGCCATGCTCCGAAGATGAAAGGCGAGAAGGGTTCCAGCCGGCACTCAGGCGGGGGCGGTCACTCTGGTGGGCGCTCTAGCGGCAAACATCACCATTGAACTCATACCACCAGAAGAGAGCCTTGTAGGCGAGGACCACAGAGAGCTTAGCAACGCAACCATGCGCCTCACCTCTGCGATGATCCGCGCCTCCGGCTTGCGCGCGTCGCCCCTGGAGTATGTAGATGGAAACAGCTACGAGTAACGCTGTTGCGCACTTGCAGATTGTGCTGCTTCGGGTCAGCGAATGTTGTTGCCCTAATGGCCGCTTGGAATCCTTGGAGGACTATTAAAAGGCGGCTCACTCAACATTCCGAGTGCTCACTTGCAGGGCAAATGCGGAGCTTTCTACTTCTTCACTTCATCCGCAGTCTTGTCCGCACCCTTCTCGACCCCCTTGCCAACGTCCTTCACACCTTTCTTGACACCATGCGCGGTTTTCTTGGTGAGCTTTTCGCCGCCCTTGCCGGTTTTGTCGACAGCTTTTCCAGTATCTTTAGCAGCTGTCTCCGTTGCATGACCTGTGTCTTTCGCGGCTTTTTCTACGTCCTTAGGGGCATCCTGTGAGTACATGAGGCTTGCGCAAGTCAATAGCCCTGACGCTACCAGAATTTTTGCAATCTTGAACTTCATCTTACCCCTCCTCCTAAGAATGTGGCACATGCCAGAAGCAGAACCATGTCGTGGACTGGGTGGCAACCTGAGCGCATCGATTTACCAATGCAGACTGGTCTTGCCAGAGATTGAATTGTAATAGACGGCAGGCTGTTGTAAACCGGCGTCGATGTCAAGCTTGCGCGGTCTGTTCGCTTGCCATTTGTGACCCTGTTACTCGTTATCATAACTGTGGCCCTCATGGCCCGGTTACCGGGCATTTTCCGGCTTCGACCATACTCGGCAACCCGAAATTTGGATGTTTGAAGAGATTGAAAAGTTGCGCGAGGATCCTTCTCGGTACACGTAGCGTTGTCCCAAAAACAGTCGGCAGAACCACACCTGCACTATTCTTATCGGGTAGGTGAACCAGCGTGCACCTCCCAATCACTCAAGCCGGAGAGGAAGTGTTGCGGATTGCAGCCCGGGAGCTGTCCCGTGAAGAAATTCTCAGCCACAAGACAGGGGAATTGATTGAGCACATGAGGGAAACGATGCGGCATGTGCCCGGAGTGGGACTGGCCGCGCCCCAGGTGGGGATCTCTCTGCCGCTGGCAGTCATCGAGGACCGGGAAGAGTATCACAACAAGCTCACGGCGGAGCAGCGACGTGACAGGCAGCGGCAGCCGGTTCCGTTTCACGTCGTTATTAATCCTCGCATCCTCTCCTCCGACAGCATGAATCTCGAATTCTTCGAGGGCTGCTTGAGTGTCGCCGGCTACGCGGCGATCGTTCCCCGGGCCCGAGCCGTCACGGTGGAATACCTGAATGAATTTGCGGAAACGAAGAGAGTACATGCCGTCGGTTGGTATGCGCGAATCTTCCAGCACGAGATCGATCATCTTAGCGGCATACTGTATGTCGATCGCATGAAGGTCGGCTCCTTCACGACAGTCGAAAATCTCGAACGAATGTGGAAAGACGTCCCCGTACCCGAAGTAGAGGCGAGGCTTAAGTTGCGCGGGCGGTCCTGAGGGCCCAGCAGGTCTTCTAGCCCGCCGCGATCCCTTCCCTGGAGACCTTCTTATCGGGACGACCACTCCGATCCGCGGCCGTTTGGACACGGAAAGGCAATTGTCTAGTATCCCTATGGACTTTATGGTATCGTAGAAGTGCTCCCGAACGGTACGCATTCCCTTATGTCGTCCGGTCTCGAAGTCTGCTCCAGTCGCGAAACCCGACCCAGTTCGGGAACGTAGCAGGGAAGGCTGAAGGAGAGCACATGCCTTTAGGCGCGCCCCTTCTAGGAATGATCGGCGGATTTTTAATCGGCCTCACTGGCATGGGCGGCGGAGCAATGATGACGCCGCTGCTGTTGTGGACGGGCTGGGCGGCGCCGACGGTTGCTGTCGGTACGGACCTGGTATGGAATGCACTGACAAAGACGGTGGGGGCAGCCGTTCACTATCGTCACAAAAACGTTAACATGAAGCTCGTGTGGAAGCTGGCATCGGGCAGCGTCCCGGGAGCTTGGCTGGGCTTGTACCTACTCGCCTTTTTGAAAAAATCCGCAGGACTGGAGTACGTCGACCATCTCATCGTCCACTTGCTCGGAGGCACGCTGATGCTGGTCGCCACTGCGATCATCTTCAAGGGATCCATGGGCAGCTGGCTGCCTGCGGCCGCCGCGCGTTCCGCCACCAACGAAAATCTCCAAGGCTGGCAGGTACCGCTGCTCGGATTCGTCGTCGGTGTGGTGCTTTCATTCACTTCGGTGGGTAGCGGTAGCCTGATCGTTACAACTCTCTTGCTGATGTTTCCCGCCGAGCGCTTGAACCGGCTGGTAGGCAGCGATGTTTTCCACGGAATGCTGCTGGTCGGAGTGGCGGCGCTGGGGCACTGGCATCTCGGAGACGTGAATCCACGCCTGGTGTCTGGCCTCTTGCTAGGATCGGTCCCCGGAGTGTGGCTCGGCAGCTTCATCGCCAGCCGGATCCCCGAGGGCACTCTCCGTCCGGCTGTGGCGGCTCTTCTGTTTGCCACTGGGGTGAAACTGATCTAGCCTGCGAATCATCCCTTTCGATGTGGCTATCCGTTCGCGCATCAGAAACCTCAAGGCAGAGTCCAGGCCGATCCCATGTATCCTTGGCCTAAGCTTGCGGCTCTGCGCCTGCTGCGGAGATGCAGACAAACAAGGTCAGGAAAACTGAAGCGTCTAAGTTCATCTTCTTGAACCAGACCTACTTCTAACCCGGCGATGATCCGCTCTCTGGCTTGCTTTTCCACTAGCAAATCAAGGCGGTGATCAATAAGGTTTCGGTATCGAGACGCCAGTCTGCGATGCCCGGAATAACAGAGCTTTCCACAACGGCTTCGGTAGGCTAGGATGATGCCTCGCTTCACCAATTTCACCTAAAGGAGATTTCCGGATGAAAAGACTCTGTGGACTGTGCTTCATGGTGTTGGTGCTTGTTCCTGCTCTGTACGCTCAGGAGCATTACACGCAGGGCCCGGTATGGCGTGTGTCTCTGATCCATGTGAAGCCCCCTCATATGGACGAGTACTTGAGCAGCCTGCGGCAAACTCTCAAGCCCTTCCTCGAGGAGGAAAAGCGGCAAGGCCTGATTGTGGATTACAAGGTCTTTCTCAAAGAGACCATGCACGAGCCTAACGATTGGGACCTCTGCTTTGCCGTCGAATACAAGAACCATGCCGCCCTGGATGGTATAGACGCGAAGGTCGAGGCCATCCGGGACCAAGTGCTGGGCGGGAAACAACAGGCACAACAGCTTGCGGAAAAACGTCAGGACATCCGTGAAGTCATCAGCTCTGAGCTTCTCGAGGAGATTTTCCTGAAGTAGCCTGATGCCCGGAACCGAGATGGCGGGTGCTGAGGCGCATCTTTGTACCGGTGCTCGGCCAGCGCAAAGCCGCGGTGCGACGAGGGTCCAGAACATCGGCCCCGCGGGATCCCTCACCGCGGCTTTGGGAAATACGGTAGTGGCTGTCCACTGACCACCGCCCGCGGATTCTCCTCGACCATCGCCTGCGCGACGTCCGCCCCGCATAACCCTGCAACTTCATCGCGAGCTGCCGAAAGCACGGGAGGACGCTGCCGGGTGTCATGGGCATCGGTTGCGAGGACGTGCGCGGCCTGCTTTTTGAGCAGCCACTGGGCGGTTCGCCACGGAAGCTCTCCCCAATCACCCGTCAGGACCGACGCCGTGATCTGTACTCCACAACCCAGTTGCACCCATTCGAGAACCTGCTGGGGCGCCCTCTGCAAGATAGGATTGCGCTCCGGATGAGTAATCAACGGTGTGATTCCGATGGCTAGCATCCTCTCGAAGGAATCCGCGACTCCCACCGGAATGCTGTAGTTGCTGAGCTCCACCAGCAAATAGCGGCTTCCTTCAATTACGTAGCGCTCGGGGCGTACCAGGGCATCCTGAATGTTCTCGTAGGAAAGATGAAAGTCGCAACCTAAACTGAGCCGGGGCACATTCCGTGTTCGCTGCCGCAGATGTTCGAGCTCCTCAAGCAGGCCCTCGCGGTCGTAGTGATAGCGATTGTTGGCATGAGGTGTGGCCACGATGTGCTCAATGCCATCCGCGGCCGCCATGCGACACATTTCTTCGGAGACTTCCCACGACTTTGGACCATCATCGACGTCGGCCAGGATATGGCAATGGATATCAATCATGCAGGTTATCGCGATGTGATCGGCCGCACCAGCCGATGAATCTAATGGACTACGATAATGATTGACCACCGAACATCAACTCAGCTTTCACACGACCGAGGCAACCCGGACATCGCAAGGCCGCAGGGGCGGAATCGACGATAGACGCATCGATGGAGCGATTCACAACCTCAGCCTTTCGTCGCACTTGGAAGGCAGAGGCTTCGGCATGAGAACAAGGCCTAGGCTAGGCTACTTCATCACCCCGCGCTGGGCAATTCCGATGTTGTCCCTGGTGGTATTTTTTACCAGATACATCATCTCATCCGCTTGACGAATGATGTCGTGGGGTGTTTTGGCGTCCTGAGGATAAGTGGCGAGACCTATCGAAGCGCGCACACTAAGAATCAGGCCTTCGGTCTTGCAGAACCGCCCACTCCGAAAGTTGTCGCGCAATCGTTTCGCAACCACTAAGCTGGCATCCTTTCCCGTTTGCGGCAAAAGCACGACGAACTCGTCGCCTCCATAGCGAAAGGCGTAGTCGATGAGCCGAAGCTGCCCTTTGATCAAGTATCCCACTTCCGCCAGGAGTTTGCTTCCAATCAGGTGGCCATGGGTATCGTTGACATACTTGAAGTGGTCGAGATCGAGGAATAAGATCGTGAACTCGTAGCCAAAGCGAGCCGAGCGATAGACCTCGGTCTCCAAGGTCTTGTACAGATGGCGAGCATTAAATAATCCGGTGCAGTCATCGGTGATCGTCAATTCCTGAATCTTTTCCACCGCGCGGGCATTTTCAATGGCGATGGCTGCATAGTCGCAGAGAGACTCCAGAAATGATATCTCCTGGTCCCCGAAGTGCTCCATATCCACGTTCAGCAGTTGCAGGACTCCGAGCACGCGCTCCTTGGAGCGCAGAGGGAAACAGACAATCGACCGCGTCTCCCAGTGGGTCATCTCGTCGATCCGCTTCGCGAACCGAGGATCGCTGTAGACGTCCGGTACGATCACGCGTTCGCCGTGTTTAGCCACATAACCGGCAACACCTTCTCCGACCTTGAGGCGCACGTTCTTGAGAACTTCGGCGGCGGTGCCGACGGCGATGGCAAAGTACATCTCTTCCTGGTCCTGATCGATCAGTAACAAGGACCAAGTGTCGGGCCGGATATGTTCGGCCATCTTCTCCATGATCGTTTGCAGGATGGAATCGCGGT
>JASHSL010000048.1 GCA_030040855.1 Terriglobales bacterium | reverse complement strand
GTCCATCTCGAAGTGAATGGCGCCCGGATTGCGGTCACCACGGACAGCTTCGTGGTGAAGCCCCTGCGCTTTCCCGGAGGCTCCATCGGGGAACTGGCTGTCAACGGTACGGTGAACGATCTGGCGGTGTCCGGAGCGAAAGCCGAAACCCTGGTTTGCAGCTATGTTCTGGAGGCCGGGCTGTCCACCTCGGTTCTCGAGGCGGAGGTTCGGGCGATGGCCGGCGCCGCTCGCAAGGCGGGAGTCAGGATCGTAGGGGGAGACACCAAAGTGGTCGAGCACGGCAAAGCGGACGGGATGTACATCACGACCACGGGTGTCGGAAGCCCGCTTGCTGGAGTCGAGGTAGACGCCAGATCCGTCCGCCCCGGCGACAAACTTCTGCTCTCCGGTCCGATCGGCAATCACGGCATTACCATCCTGCTGGCACGCGGCGAGCTCGACCTCGAGGCGAAATTGCGCTCCGACACACGATCGGTTTTGCCTTTGGTCGAAGTCCTGGTGCAGCACGCCGGTCCGGGGGTTCGCTGGATGCGCGATCCTACCCGCGGCGGGGCGGCCACCTCCCTGAATGAACTGGCGCGAGATTGTGGACTGGGCATCGTTCTCTTCGAGGATCGGGTACCGGTTAGTGATTCGGTCCGGGGAGCATGCGAGTTGCTGGGCCTGGATCCGCTGCACATCGCCAACGAAGGCCAGTTTCTTGCGGTGGTGGCCCCGGAATACGCAGATGCGGCGCTCAACGCCCTGCGGATGGCGGCAGGCGGCGAAGAAGCGCAGATGATCGGCGAGGTGCGGCAGCAACCGGCAGGCGCCGTACTTGAGACCACGCGTTACGGTGGCAGCAGGATTGTCGACATGCTTGTGGGCGATCCTTTGCCGCGGATCTGTTAGGTGCCAGCATGGCAACCGCATACCATCTGGTAACTCAAATCGAAGCCCGCTTGCTCGCAAGAAATCAGGTCATCGACAAGTTCTTCCTACGAGAAGCGCCACGCCTGGCCCTGGCCTGCCGCGACCTGTCCGAACGCTTTCTCCAGGGAGGACGTCTGCTTGCTTTCGGGCGCGGACCTTACGCTACGGATGCGCAGCAGGTCTCGGTGGAGTTTGTTCACCCCGTCATTGTGGGCAAGCGTGCCCTCCCGGCTCTGGACTTGTCGGCGCTCTTTCGGCCTTGGCTCGAGGCGATTCTTCAGCCGCCAGATAGTGTCATGGGATTCGGCCCTGCGGAAGGAGACCGCGAAGTGTGGGCGACACTCGAGGCAGCTCAAGGGCGAGATGTCATGACCTTTGCGCTGCCCGGCTGCGCCGGCTCTTATGCCGTACAGCCCCCGACCGATGACGCTTTTATCCACCAGGAGATCCTTGAGATCCTCTATCCCACGCTGTGGGAGACAGTGCATGTCTTCTTCGAACACCGCGAACTCGGGTACGACATCGGCGAATCCGCTTTTCTCTACCCTTTCCTAGGACAGGAGAAGCAGGAAACCGGAGACTTGCTAGCCGAGGTGACGGCTTCCATCCGGGTGAAGGTCCAGGACGATGCCAAGCTTCGGGCGCAAATCGCGCAGGAAGAGGCAGAGCCGATCAGCACCACCGCCCTTGCGATTCGCAAGCGCCTTCTGCGGGGCGGTAAGCTGATCCTGTTCGGAAACGGGGGATCGGCTACGGATGCGAACGATTGGACTATCGATTGTGTGCTCCCGCCCTCGGGCTACCGGCCCATTCCCGCAGTCTCGCTTGCGCTCGAGCCTGCCAACATTACCGCCGTGGCCAATGACGTGGGGAGCGAAGTCATTTTCCTCCGCCAACTGATTGCGCAGGCCCGACCGGAAGATGTGGCGATCGGAATCTTCACGAGCGGCGGATCCTGCAACATCATCGCAGCGCTCGCAAAGGCACGCAGGCGAGACCTGTTGACGGTTGCGCTTCTCGGCTATGACGGCGGCGAGGTTTTGCGGCAAGGCTTGGCCGATCACTCGACCGTGGTCCCCTGCGACTACATACCGCGTATCCAGGAAGTGCAAGCATCGATCTACCACATCATGCGCGAAACGCTGGAGGTGCTGGACCGTGGCCATGCTTGAACTCTTCGGCACTGCACGCTGCCCGCATACCCAGGAGATGCGAGATTGGCTGGAGGGGCGGCGGTGTACTTTTGTGGAATACGACGTGGAGGCAGATCCAGAAGCTCGCCGCCGCATGCGCGAACTAGCCAATGGCCAACGTAACGTACCTCTGTTGGTCGAGGATGGCAAAGTAGTTCAAGTGGGCTGGCAAGGTCGCAGCTGCATCGTGAATGTGGATTGAAGATGGCCAGCGCCTGCTCCATTCGAGTTCGTGGGGTCGTGCAAGGGGTAGGCTTTCGTCCCTTCGTATATCGACTCGCCCGCGCCAATACTCTCGGGGGGTGGGTGCTGAACGACGAGGAAGGTGTTGAGATCTACCTGGAGGGCCCAGAGCGGGCGGTGCAGTCTTTTGTCGAAGATTTGAGAACCCAGCCTCCTCCGGCCGCCAGCATCGCGGAAATGGAAGTCAGGGCGGCGACGCCGATCGGCATCCACGAGTTCACCATCCGCCAAAGCCAGCGGCGGAAAGGCCCGACGGTTCGCGTTTCGCCCGATCTCCCGGTGTGTAGGGAATGTCTGGAAGAACTCTTCGATCCTAGCAATCGGCGGTACGAGTATCCCTACATCAACTGCACGAATTGCGGTCCGCGTTACACCGTGCTCCGGGTTCTGCCTTACGACCGACCTAACACCACGATGAAGGATTGGCCGCTCGACGAGTACTGCCGCGCGGAATACGTCAACCCCGCGAATCGGCGCTTCCACGCCCAGCCCGTCGCCTGTCCCGCGTGTGGACCGAATTATTATCTGCATGCAGACCACGGCGTCAGCAACCAAGGCGAAGGGAGTATTCGGCGAGCGGTCGCGCTTCTGAACCAAGGCAAAATTCTTGCGGTGAAGGGGCTGGGGGGATATCACCTGGCCTGCGATGCTTGGAACAGCGTGGCGGTGACGGCTTTGCGCCAGCGCAAATATCGCAAGGAGAAACCCTTCGCGCTGATGACCCGAGACCTCGAGGTCGCTCGAAGGGTGATAGCGCTTTCTCAAGAAGCCGAGGTCCTGCTGACTTCGAATGCGCGGCCTATCGTGCTCGCGCCCGCTAGGGCGAAGATTGCCGGAGTTGCTCCCGAAAGCGATGAACTGGGCGTGATGCTTCCTTACACACCCTTGCATCACCTGCTGTTCGCCGCGGGCGCACCGCAAGTTCTGGTGATGACCAGTGCCAATCGCTCGAGCGAACCCATCGCCTATGAGGATGAAGACGCCTTTTCCCGTCTTCGAGGAATCGCCGATGCATTCCTTGTGGGACAGCGGCCGATTGCGCGGAGGGTTGACGACTCCGTGGTGCGAGCCGGAGTATGGGGCCCGGTCGTCCTCCGCCGGGCGCGCGGGTACGCGCCGGGCGCGGTGGCCACCTTGCCTACGCGGCGCCCTATTCTAGCTCTGGGCGCCGACCTGAAAAACACGGTGACTCTGGTGGTCAACGGGCAGGCGCTTGTGAGTCAGCATATCGGCGATCTGGACCATTACTCCTGCTTCCGCGCGTTTGAGGAAACGGTCCGGGATTTAGTCTCGATCTACGAAGTGGACTGGGACGAGCTGCTGGTGGTGCACGATTGCCATCCGCAGTACGCCTCGACAGTTTACGCGTCGGAAATGAAGGTGGCGCAAAGGTTGGCGATCCAGCATCACCGTGCGCACGTAGCTTCCGTGCTGGCCGAGCAGGGAGCGTGGGATCAGCAGGTGGTGGGGGTAAGTTTCGATGGCACCGGCTATGGCGACGACGGAAGCATCTGGGGCGGCGAGATTTTTGTGGGCAGTATGAAGCGTGGGTTTGAGCGTGCGGTGCACCTGCGCCCCGCCTGGCTGCCTGGCGGAGATGCGGCGGCGCAACATCCAGTTCAGGCCGCCGCTGGCTTTCTCGCACAAATCGGGGATTTGCCGGAGTTGAGGGCCGCGCCGTTCCATTTTCCTGAGCGCTATCGAAGCGCACTCGCAATCGTAGGCAAAGGTATACGAAGCTTTTCGACGACTTCCGTGGGGCGCTTGTTTGACACAGCTGCAGCGCTGCTTGGCTTCACCCGCGAAATCACCTTTGAAGGGCAGGCCGCAATGTGGCTGGAACACCTTGCCCGGGGGGTGCAAGAGGCAGAGCCGTATCCCTTCCCATGCACCGGCAAGGAACTCGACTTTGTGCCCTTGCTTCGTGCGCTGATCGAGGACCGGCTTCGTGGGCGACCAATTTCTCAGATCGCCCGCGCAGTGCAGAGCGGATTCGCCCAAGGGCTGGCGGATGTTGTGACGGCTGTTTGCCGCACCCAGGGGCTCAATACCGTGATCTTGTCCGGTGGAGTCTTTCAAAATGAGCTGCTGCTCGAGGATCTCAAAACCATGCTCGCCAACGCGCCCATCACCGTTTGGACCAATCACGCGGTGCCAGCGAACGACGGAGGCCTTAGCTTGGGACAAGCGGCCTTGGCGACATTTGCCCAGAGCCGTTCCCAGAGCAACACCATGATCGGCTAGGATTCCCATGCACGAACTCTCGATCGCAATGAGCATCGTAGAAGTGGCGCAGGAAGAGGCCCTCGAACGGGGGGTTCAGGTCAACGCCGTGCATCTGAAGCTGGGAGCGCTGGCGGGCATCGTCAAAGAATCGCTGCTGTCCTGTTATGAAATGGCCTGCCTGGATACTCCGCTCAAAGGGTCTCGCCTGGTCATCGAGGATGTGCCGGTTGTGGTCTTCTGTCCCGCCTGTCAAGCGCCGCGTTCCCTCAGTTCGACGCAACCGTTCTCGTGTGCTGAATGTGGAACGCCAACTCCGCAAGTCATACAGGGCAGGGAGCTTGAGGTGGTTGCCTTGGAGATAGAGTGATGAGTCAGGAACCGCGTTTACTGGAGATCCGAAAGAACGTGCTGAAGCAGAATGATCTAATTGCTCGCCGTCTGCGCGACCGCTTTCGTGCAGCCCGGGTCTTCGTCGTAAGTCTGGTGTCGAGTCCGGGTTCGGGCAAGACCGAGTTCCTGGAAAAAACCCTCACGCTGCTTCAGCCTCGCTACCGTGTTGCGGCCTTAGTTGGGGACTTAGCCACCAACAACGATGCCGAGCGCCTTGCGCGCAGCCATGCGCCGGTCAAGCAAATCACCACCGGCACCCTGTGTCACCTGGAAGCCGCGATGGTCGAGAAAGCTCTCGAAGACTGGGACCTCGGCCGATTGGACTTCCTTTTTATTGAGAACGTTGGCAATCTGGTTTGCCCGGCCTCCTACGATCTAGGCGAAGATCTCCGTCTTGTACTTTTCTCCGTGACCGAGGGCGAGGACAAGCCGCTCAAGTATCCGACCATCTTCAATAGTGCGGACGTAGCAATCGTGAGCAAGATCGATCTCGCCGCCGTAGTTCAATTCGACTGGCATGCTGCGCTCGGCAACATCCAGGCGGTGCGTCCGGGGGTGCCCATCTTCAAGCTCTCGGCCAAGACCACAGAGGGGATGGAGCAATATCTGGAATTTCTTGAAACGCGGTTGGTTGAAACACGATCGGCGGCCTGTTCTTCGCGCCTGTGATGGGCCCGCAGGTACCGCCGCCATCCGAGCGACGATCGCCGCGCCGGGCCGGCACGTAACGCGCAAGCACCGTAACAAGTCAGCAACCTTGCGACATAAAATGTCCGCACGACGAACAGGCAACCATCGGTCTGCTCGCTTGATGAGGCCGGTTGGAGAGGGTGCCGGCTCAAGTGTCGTCCGTGCTTCGACCTTCCGGGAAGATGCCGGCTGAACTTTGCCGCTGCGAGTGTTCACCTCGGCGGCCGAGCCCCCAATTTCTTGAGAAGACGGTCAAGCTGGCGCTGTCGTTTTAGAGCAAAAAGCCAAGGCCATAATCTCCTCGAGCTCAGTCGGGTGGTTTTCGAAACAGCGCTTCGACTGCCCGCTGCCCCTCCCGCATCTCGACAGAACGAGACAGTCGAGGTCCCTCTACTCGACGGCTGCTGCTCAGGCGTGTACCGGATCTCGATCCGAGGAACCTGACAGCCGCCAGAGCGCGCGATCCACGGAAAACGCGCCTCGGATTATGACAAACACCAGCATGGCAAGCGCCAGGAGATGAAACTCGAAGCCCTCACCCTTCTGAGTGCCAGTCCAGTTCATGAAGAGTCCGAAGGCACGGTGCACCTTCAAAATCGCGACTACCATGTTTACTCCGATGCCCAAAGCTGCGATCCGAGTTGGGAACCCCAGGATGAGCCCTCCGAAAAACTCCGCCACGATCGCCAGGAAGGCGAGTGGAGCTGGAATATGCAGCATCCTGGTGAAGAACCCCATCGTGCCCGAGAACCCGAAACCTCCAAACCACCCCAACATCTTCTGCGCCCGTGCGCGAAGAACACAATTCCAAGCACCACGCGTAGAAGTGTAGTCGCGGTGCTGTCGTCCGTAGCGTACAGTTTGCGAATCATCGTGCCCACCTCCCGCCATGTCGGTTCTAGTGTTGCGTGGAATATTACAATCCTTTGCGTTCGATGAAGCTGCGAACAACCTGCTTTACGTCCAGGTGCTCGCCGTCGACCGCGTAGTTGAGCTGGCGCATGTCGTTGTCGGAAATTTTTCCGGAAAGCTCATCGAACACTGCGCCGAGCTCAGGGTGGCGTGCCAGCACATCCTGGCGCAGGATGGGCACCGCTTCATAGGGAGGAAAATAATGCCGATCATCCTCGAGCACGGCGAGATCCAGAGCCGCGATGCGGCCGTCGGTCATGTTGCCCGCGATGAGGTCCACCTGTTTGTCTTTTAGCGCGCGATCCAGCAGTCCAAGATCCATGATTCGCGGAGGTTCGGCAAAGCGCAGTCCGTACGCCGCGATCCATCCCCGATAGCCGTCAGGACGCTCCATGAATTCGTAGCCGAATCCTGCGCGCCACTGCGGGGTGTAGGCGGCGGCTTGCGACATGTCGGCGAGGTGCAAACGACGAGCATCCTCGCCGCGAACTTCAATGGCAAAGGTATCGTCAAAGCCGAGCGTCGGTCCCACGCCTAAGCCAAAACGGTTGCCATATTCGGTTTTGACCCGGGCGTAAATTTGCGCTCGGTCACCTTCGGGTTTTTCCTTTAAGACCGCGGTGAGCGCAGTACCGGTATACTCGGGATAAAGGTCAATGCGTCCGGCGAGCATCGCCTGGTGGCAGATGTAGGTGCCGGCAAGATAGAATCGACGCTCCACTGCCAGGTTGGTCTTCCTCTCAATCTGTTGGGCAAACAGCTCGCCGAGAATCAACTGCTCGGTGAAATTCTTCGATCCGATCACGATTCGATTCGGATGTGAGGGGCGGCACCCCGTGAGCAGGGCGACGATCCATACCACAACCGTCCATCGCCCGGGAGAAAGTTCGATCCGTCGCTGGCTCATGAGAACCGCCAAGAACGCATCCATCCGCTCGCCAAGACCCTCGCGCCTTGAGCGGCTGAAATTCGTTGTCTAAGAGGATGTGGCAGAGGCGGAACTGCTGCGGCGCGCGTGCTGCGGACTCAGCCGCTTCTCGAGCCAACCGAACCCAAGATCCGCCAGTAAAGCGAGTGCAGCCGCGGGAAGGGCCCCTGCCAGAATCACGGTATTATTCACCATGGCAAGCCCGCGGAAGATGTATTCGCCAAGTCCTCCCGCCCCGACCGCGGCAGCAATTGTCGCCAGACCAATCGAAAGCACCGTAGCCACACGAATGCCGGCCACGATGACTCCGAGAGCCAGGGGAAGTTCCACCTGAAACAGCAGCTGGCGGTCGGTGAGCCCCATTCCTCTTCCGGCTTCGATCACGGAGGGATCCACGCTTTGAATGCCGGCATACGTATTGCGAATCAGCGGCAGCAGGGCGTAGAGCACGAGCGCCAGAATCACCAGCCGGTCCGCGCGGGCCCCGATCCAAGGCGCGGGTAACAGGAAGCCGAACAAGGCGAGGCTGGGGATCGTCTGAATGACATTGGCGCTCCCCAGAATCGGGGGACGCAGCGAAGGCCAACGCGTGAGCAGAATCCCGAGAGGCATGCCGATGGCGGCCGCAAGCAGGGTCGAGGTCCCCACCAGCCAGATGTGCTCCAGCGTGAGTTGGGTTACTTCCGCGTGATTTTGCAGTATGAATTGCCAAAGGTTCATGTTTCGCCTCTTTCCCCGCTGAAATCCGGCCGAAAGGCATCGCGATAGGCGACGACGAGCGGGTCCGAAGATCGCAGAAATTCTTCCCGGGTGTTGAGCGTGACCAGTCGTCCGGCTTCGAGAAGTGCGATTCGGGTTCCCAGCAGGAGAGCCTCATTGAGGTCGTGGGTCACAAACACAACCGTTTTTCCCCGCCGCGCCTCGAGATGCAGGAACTCCCGCTGCAATTGGGCGCGGGTGAGCGGATCGAGCGCGCCAAAGGGCTCATCCAGCAGCAGGATCGGAGGATCGGCGGCCAGCGCACGCGCGACCCCCACTCGCTGACGTTGTCCCCCGGAAAGTTCACGCGGGTAGCGTGTGGCGAGCTGGGGGTCGAGCCCGACCATCTGCAGCAGTTCCTCGACCCGCTGGCGAATGCGATCCCGAGGCCAGTTCTCTATCTTCGGGACCAGACCAATGTTCTTCTCGATGGTGAAATGAGGGAACAGGCCGACTTCTTGGATCACATAGCCCACCATGCGGCGCAGGCGGATCACGTCCCATTCTGAGAGGGCACGGCCAGCCACGCGAATTTCCCCGCTCGTCGGCCTGAGCAGGTGGTTGATCAACTTCAGGGTGGTTGTCTTCCCCGAACCGCTGCGCCCGAGCAGAACCAAAGTCTCGCCCTGGTGGACGGCCAGGGTCAAATCATGGAGGATGGCGTGATCCCGGTCGGCGTGGTAGGAGACGCGATCGAATGCAATGGCCGCAGAGGAGTCCATACGGTTCAGCAGGCGATCGACGGAAAGCGGGCGCAGCAGCGTGGCGTCCACACCGTCGGGCAAATCGGACCCAGGCTGCGCTGCCTCATGGGGAATGGTATGCTCCCGCCGGCAGCCCGGTGATGCGGATCCCGGAACATCCCCGGTGACGAAGGTTGAATCCGATCAGCAGAGCCGTGATCTGTTCGAGGATGCGGGCATTCTCCAGCCTGCCGCCCTCGAGCGCCCGGACACCCGGAATCCTCGTGGCTAAGCTGCACACCAGCCGGCTGGCGTCGGCGTCATCGCTGCACACGATCACGTCGCAATCGATCGGACCTTCCCGGTTCAACGCTTCCGATGCAAGATTCTGGAAGGCAGCGACCACGCTAACGCCTTTGG
>JASHSL010000490.1 GCA_030040855.1 Terriglobales bacterium | reverse complement strand
GATTAGCCAGTTCTGATCCCGTTCTTTACCTGGTCCAAGGGAACGAGGGTTTCCTGGTGGGAACGGACGCGGCCGTTACTTGCGGTTTCATGAAGGGGCAGTCGAGCCCGCTGACCCTGAGCGGCACTTATGCGGGTGGCTCGATCGCTCCAACCTTGTCGGGCCCGAGTGGCGAGGTGGCTGCCGCCGTGGCCAATGGCAGCGGGGTTCTGTCCTTGTCGTATGACGCCAGCACCAGCGGAGGGTTGCTCGAGAACCAGAGTGCAATTGTTAGCTATTCTTCACCCTCGACCAACGGCCGCGGCACGATCCCGCAGAGTGGGAGCCCCACGTCCATCTTTTATGTGCTCTCGTCGGACGAGTTCTGGTCTCTTTCGGTGAACGCGAGCGGGACCATACAAATCTTCCCGCCTACCTGCAACCCCAGTTGCGGGACCGAGTAGTCGAGGCGAAGCAGGAAAGCGACCAACCTGCTTCCGCCTACTCTCCCATAATCTTGACCAACACCCGCTTATCTCTCTGCCCGTCAAATTCCGCGTAAAAGATCCGCTGCCAGGGGCCAAGATCGAGTTTACCGGCGGTGATCGGAACAACCACCTCATGATGGATGAGGAGCGACTTCAAATGCGAGTCGCCATTGTCTTCGCCTGTCTGGTGGTGGCGGTAGCTCCGGTTGTAAGGAGCCAGTTTCTCCAGCCACTGGTCGATGTCCTCGATTAATCCGGGTTCGTTGTCGTTCGCGTACACTCCCGCGGTGATATGCATGGCCGAGACCAGCACGATGCCTTCTTGCACGCCGCTCTTGCTGACAAAGGCCTCAATCTGAGGAGTGATGTGGATGTAGGCGCGGTGGGTCTTGGTATGAAACTTCATGTATTCGGTACGAAACTTCATGGCTGGGCTCCTTCGAAAGAATGAAAAAGAATTCTAAGGCCAATCGAGCTGGGAGGAACCGAACCCCTGTGAAATTGCCTTGCTCACAGTGTTTCCGGCACGAACGGACGCTGACCTAAGTGATCTCTGGCGCACCGGGATGTCTGTGGCAGACTGCCTTCAACAGGCTTGGCGGAGGAAGCTCATCGTCGTGTTGAAACTGGATTATCTGTCATGTGTGCTTACGGTGATATCGACCATTCTGGTGGGCCGGAGGTGGTGGGGAGGTTGGGTTCTGGCCGGAATCAATAGCCTGGTGCTGTGTGTGATTGGTTATCGAACGTCGCAGTTAGGATTCATTCCCGCAAACATCTTTTGCATGGTGCTCTACGGGATGAATGTGCGCTCCTGGCGAAGAGCCGGGCAGCCCTGATTCTCGGCCGTGAAAACGCCTGCCGAAGGCGGGCAAGAATCCGCTCCGGGGTATCACCTCGGTTCTCTCGCCGCACCCCCGGCATTGCGTTGCTCGGGAATGGCTCACGATCCCAGCCCCACTTTTTTCTGGTAAAGGCTGAAGGCGGCGAGAAAGCGATCAATATCCGCTTTGGACAGGTAGTAGGGCGTGGACAGCCGCAGTTTGGAAGGCTCGCCGCCGCGAATCCGGATCTTGTGCTGCTTCCACATCCAATTCTCCAGCTCCATGCGCGCAATGGGGGGCACGTTCACCGTGGCGATCGCGCATCGCAAGCCGGCGTCGGGCGAGGTCCAGGACTCGGCGCCCCGCGCCATCATCTCGCGCAGAATGTAGTCGCACAGCTGGCGATGCCGCCGCTCGATTCGCTCCATGCCGATGTCGTTGGCGAGCTTGATCGAGGCGCGCAGTCCCCAGAGCGATGGCACATTCGAGGATCCGATGCGCTGGAACCGCTCGGCGCGCAGCTTCGGGTCATTCCAGCCTTCGGTGGCGATGGTATTCCAGACGCGGTCAATCATTTCATCACGCAGATAGAGGAATCCGGATCCTTTGGGTGCGAACAACCATTTGTGTGGGCTGGCACTGTAGAGATCGCACCCCAGTTCGTGCAGGTCGAGGCGCATCATGCCGGGCACATGGGCGCCGTCGACGGCCGACACAATCCCTTTGGACCGGGCCAAGGCGCAAAGCTCCTTGGCCGGCAAGACCACACCCGTGGTTGTGGTGATATGGCTGAAAAACATGACGCGAGTGCGCGGCGTGATTGCGTCCTCGAACAGATTCAACACTTGGCTGCTGCTGGTGACCGGTTTGGGCAGAGTGACTTTCTTGACCACGATGCCGTAGCGTTTGGCTCTCAAGTTCCAAGGTTGTTCTCCGCCCGGATGCTCCTGATCGGTCATCACGACTTCGTCGCCCGCCTGCATATCGATGCCGTTCGCGATATAGCTATTGGCCTCCGTGGCGTTCCGCAGCAGCGCGATCTCGTCGCGCGTCGAGCCCACGAACCCGGCTAGAGGATCGCGGAACTCGTTCCAGGCTGCATAACCCCAAATGGGGTAGTCTTCCGGATCCTGCTGATCCATTCTTTCCGTGCTGTTGTAGCCCTCAAAGACGGCGCGCAACACCGGCGCCGGACTCGATCCCACCGTGCCGTTGTTCAGGTAAACCTCATCCTGCGGGATGAGAAACTGCTTACGAAGTTCGCTCCAATAGGCATCCTGATGGCTGTCGTAGAGACCAGGATCGGGAAGAGAAGAGGGGGTTTTGTCAAGCTGTGCCAGCAGGGTTGGCCGCAGGGCCGTGCTGGCGGCCATGCCGGCCGCGGCGGCCGTGAGAAATTGGCGACGATTCAGCAACGAGCACCTCCTGTCCACGGTGCGCTCTAGAACCCCTTCGCACGCTAGGCTCGCCAGGGCCGGCCGGTGAAAACTGCCGGCCGGACTCGGCCATCCTACGACCCGTCGGCAAGCGATGGCAAGCTGTTGAGAACAGAAGCTCAAAATCGGCTCGCTAGAGGCAGCGGGATAACCTTCCACCCGGATCATGCGTCATATCTTTTGGGGAGACCCGAGGCGCGAAGGTCTGCCTTGCGCGGTATAATCCTTTTAGGACCCTCAAGGGGGATGTTATGAGACTTCGAATGTCGCTACTGACGGCAGCTCTTCTGGTCTTGGGCGTGGCCACCTCTGGATTTGCGCAGACACCTGGTGCCGCCCCCGGGCAAACCAACCCCGGTCAGACGTCGCCGCCGGCAGGCGATCCCGGGGTTTCGACGGGCTCGCCCCAAGCTCCTTCCACCTCAAATTCGCAGGACCAAACGACCGACACTCCCGTGCAACCGGCAGATCCGAGCAAGGTCAAGCATAATGGTGGCAAGGACGATGTGGATGCCGTCGGCAACCGCAATATTGGCGGGCGGGGCTTGGGGAACTGGTACTCGCTTGAGACCGACATCAAGCTGGGCAGGCAATACGCGCAAATGGTCGATGCTTCCTCGAAGTTCATCACCGATCCGGTGATTACCGAATACGTCAATCGGATTGGACAGAACTTG
>JASHSL010000489.1 GCA_030040855.1 Terriglobales bacterium | reverse complement strand
GGCTGGGTGATCGGCAAGCCGAGTTGGCGCGCCCTCTGCTTGACGGGTGAGGCCGCCAGTTCCATCCCTCGGCCCCTCGGCCGGTCCGGCTGCGTCACCACCAGGGAAACAGGGAACCGGGCTTCGAGAAGTTTGTCCAGGGTCGGAACGGCAAACCAGGGTGTACCGGCAAACACAAGATTGAGCGACGGACTCATGCGGTCAGTACGCCCATGCTCGCAAAGGAGATCCCATCCATCGTCTACCATTCCCCGGCTTTCAC
Organism: Terriglobales bacterium; assembly: GCA_030040855.1. Taxonomy (GTDB): domain Bacteria; phylum Acidobacteriota; class Terriglobia; order Terriglobales; family Acidobacteriaceae; genus JAFAGX01. The sequence continues at coordinate 12,585 of JASHSL010000489.1, read as the reverse complement.
CAGTTTGCGGATTTTGCGCTTCATCAAATCCCGTTTTAAGGCGCTGAGGTGGCTGATGTAGAGCTTCCCGTTGAGGTGGTCGGTCTCGTGCAGAAAGACGCGGGCCAACAACTCTTCCCCGCTTTTCTCAAACCAATGCCCGTTCACATCTTGTGCACGAACGGTCACCTTACGAGGGCGGGAGACCGGCTCACGAAATTCGGGAATGCTCAAACAACCTTCGGTTTGCGTGTGCTTGCCCTCACTGTGGATGATTTCCGGATTCACCAGCACCAGCTTCGCGTTGGCGTCCTCTTGGAAGGTGATATCAATCACCGCCAGCCGTTTGGAGATCCCGATCTGCGGTGCCGCCAAGCCTATGCCGCGCGCCTCATACATGGATTCGAACATATCTTCCACCAGTTTCTTGAGATCACGGTCGAAGACCGTCACCGGTTCGGCTGGCTTTTCCAAAACAGGGTCACCAAATTTTACGATTGGATAGATCATGGAGTCGGTCGAAATTGGTCCGTTCAGTAGTCTTGGAGTTGTTGGCGATATCCCCGGAAGTTACGCAGGGTTTCTCCCATCGAATCGCCGCCAAACTTATCGAGCGCGCAACCCGCCAAGGTCAAGGCCACCATGGCTTCCGCGGCAACCCCGGCGGCTGGCACCACGCAGACATCGGAGCGCTCATAGGAGGCTTTCACCGGTTCCCGGGTGGCAAAATCTACCGACTGCAAGGGACGCCGCAGAGTCGAGATCGGCTTCAGGTATCCTCGCAGCCGGATTTCCTGTCCGTTCGAAACACCCCCTTCAATGCCGCCGGCATGATTTCGACTGCGCGTAAATCCCAAACCCTCACCCGACTTCCGGTAACCGATTTCGTCATGCACGGTAGATCCAGGCGAAGCCGCCGCCCGTATGCCGTCGCCAATCTCCACTGCCTTTACGGCCTGCAACGACATCACGGCCCCCGCCAGCCGTGCATCCAGGCGCTCATCCCATTGCGCGTAGCTGCCCAGCCCGGCAGGGACGTTGTGGGCGACGACTTCGAATACCCCGCCCACGGAATCTCCTGTCTTCAATGCCCGATTGACCTCTTCGATCATCCCCGCCTCAGAGTCCGACTCCGCGCAATTGAGCGCTACTTCGGTTCGATCCGAGAGAGCCACAACCCGTTCCCAGGCTACTTCTTCCTGGACGCAGGCAGCTCCTACGGCAATGACATGGCTCAGAACGTTCACGCCGAGTTCGCGCAAGAACAGCTTGGCCAAGCCTCCAATGGCGACCCGCGCAGCCGACTCCCGGGCGGAAGCCCGTTCGAGCACGTAGCGAGCTTCGGGGAAGTTGTACTTCAAGGCCCCGGCCAAATCCGCATGGCCGGGACGCGGAGCCATCACTGGTTTGTGTTTCGCGGGATCCCCCTCATGAATGGGCAGTGATTCCTGCCAGTTCTTCCAGTCCCGGTTCTCGAGTAGAACAGCGATGGGGGAACCGATCGTAATCCCTTGGCGTACGCCGGAGATCAGATGCGCCGTATCGCGCTCGATTTTCATGCGCCCGCCGCGGCCGTAGCCCTGTTGACGGCGCCAGAGCTCTCGATCGAGAAAGCTCTGATCCACCTTCAATCCCGCAGGCAAGCCGCAAAGCAAGGCGACTAAGGCCTCTCCGTGCGACTCCCCGGCGGTGAAGTAACGCAGCATTTTCCTGGATTGTACCTGATCGCGCAGGCCAACCCCGGCGGCCAGGTCCTCATCCCAACCCTGGAAGTTGTTTTTGGGTTTTTGGGTGACAGCGTAGGCAGACAAGCCGGGGGCCTGCTAGAATCGAGGTATATTTTCCGCAAGACACCGCGGCCCGAACCGGGCGTGCAGCGGCATCTCAAGCGCCATTTCTAGTCGATTCTGTTCCGAGGTGTAGGAGTGTCTGGCGTGCCGGGTCAGGATCCCAAACTGGTTGACGGGATGAGTGTTCCACCAAACCATGATGCGAACCATGTCCCCACCGAGCTGGGCGTGCAGAAGGGTGCTGGCACGATCCAACCCGGCGGAGAGGAATAGCTGTTCCTCGCGGGATTTTGCGATGGCGATTCGGTGCATCATCGTGGACGATCACACCTTGTTTCGTGCGGGCCTGCGCCGCATGCTCGAGCGTGAGCCGGACTTCCAGGTGGTGGGAGAGGCCGGCAACACCACCCAAGGATACGATCTGGTGCGGCAGCTCAAACCCGATGTTGTGCTCATGGATATCGGCATGTCGGGAATTTCGAGCTTCGAAGCCGCCCGGATCATGGCCAAGGATGCTCCGGGCACGCGATTGATTTTCCTGACCATGCGGGAAGATGAGGATTACTTGCGGCAGTTCCTCGAGGTCGGCGCCGCCGGGTACATTCTAAAAGATTCTCCCGCAGCAAAACTGCTCAGCGCCGTACGCGATGTCTACCAAGGGCGCAAGTACTTGAGTCCTCAGGTGCTCGGGAAATTGGTCGATGATTTCCGCTTGCGCGGCAAAGTGCCCCGCAGGCAAAGCCGAGGGGCGAGCCTGACGCCGCGGGAACGCGAGGTGGTAAAGATGATCGCGGAAGGCCATTCCGTCAAAGAAATAGCCGTCCGGCTCGGAAGGAGCGTCAAGACGGTCGAGGCGCACAAATTCAATCTTATGCGCAAGCTGGACCTTCACAATAAAGCACAGCTGGTAACCTACGCGATTCAGAAGAAAATCGTGAAGATGCCGGCAGGAGCGTAACCAGGAGCGGGGGCCGAAGCCGGAGTTCCTTCCCCTCGTCCCCATGCGAGCTCAGCCCACGGGATCTCGCCGCAGGCTCCCACTGCTCACCAACCCGTTGGGATAAACCAGGATCTTACTCGATTCGCCGGTCTTGAGCCGATCCATGCCCTTCGAGAAGTCCTCGATCGCGATGCGGTCGGTAATCACCGGGTGCAGGTCGAGCTTCTGGTTTTTGAGCAGGGCCGTCATCTGATACCAAGTTTGGTACATGCGACGGCCGTTAATCCCCTGAATGGTGATGCCCTTGAAGATGATGTCCTCGGAAAAATTCAGGGAGACCGGCTTCGAGGTAAGCCCAAGCAGGGAGATGCGTCCACCCCGGCGTACGATGTCGAAGGCGGTTCGGATCGCCTGGGGATGGCCCGCCATCTCCAGTACGACATCCACCCCGAGCCCGCCGGTCTGCTCCATGACCAGCGAGGTTACATCGTCCTTGGCTGGGTCCAGAGTAAAGTCCGCCTTCATCTGTTTTGCAATGCGGCGGCGATGTTCGTTCACTTCAATGGCAAACACTTGCGCCGCGCCGAGCGCACGGGCCACGGCGATGGAGAACAGTCCAATCGGGCCGCATCCCGTGATGGCGACGGTTTTGGCGGCGATTTCTCCGGCCAGCGCCGCGTGCACGGCATTTCCGAGCGGGTCGAGGATCGAGGCATACTCCTGAGGGATGGCAGGATCGAGCCTCCAGATATTCGATTCCGGAATGACTACGTACTCGGCGAAAGCGCCGTCGGCATCTACACCAATAATCTTGACCCGCTGGCAAATGTGAGCCTCTCCCGTGCGACACTGCAGGCACTTGCCACAGGCGACGTGCATCTCGGCCGACACGAAATCGCCCTCCCGCACGTTTGTGACTTCGTTGCCGAACTCTACCACCTCGCCGCAGAATTCATGGCCGGGGATCAAGGGCGGGTGAATTCGCTTCTGCGCCCAGCGATCCCACTCGTAAATGTGGAGATCCGTTCCGCAAATGGAGGCGACTTTGACTTTGACCAGGACGTCGGACGCTCCGTATGTCGGGCGCTTCACTTCGCGAATCTCTATGCCAGGCGCGGCTTGCGGCTTTACGACGGCGAGCATTGTGTTGCGCATCAGGACTACCTAGAAAATGGCTTCGGACTCAAAACCCCTGATTCTAGCACCAAGAAACCGGCGGCCTGGTCAAGCGCCGCTCGAACAAGAGGGAACGACCGCTAGGAAGCCTTTCCCTCTTCCCGACGAGGTAGCCCGCGATCATAATCGGGTTGAAGTCCTTCGAGCGGCCGCGGGGGATGCTCAGCGTTTTCCACTGGCTGGAACGCAAATGCTTGGCGAGAAAGATGATCTGAGCCACATGCGCGGAATAATGCGCCAGTTGCCGATTGATGGCCTGAAGCACAGTGTGCGGCTCGCCTCGAATGGGTAACCGTGCGCAGTCGGTCTCCGGGCTTGAGTTCGGCGAGGGTTGCAAAAGACTCTCGCCCAGCCTTGTTCCCACCATTCCATGACTCGGCACGAGTCGGCGTACCCGAGATATCGAACTCCTGATCGCGATTTCGGTCAGGTTTCTCACCGTCAGTGGTCAGGAAATCAGTAAAGCGCGGCCGCATGTTGCCCGCTAGGTGCCTGACCAGGATTGCGACCGAGTTCGACTCCGGATCGAGGTTCGCCAGGAGCTCTGCATCGCTTAGTTGCTTCATGGCGCTTTCTCCAAAACGTGGATAGCCTCGGAGTTGGCGCTGGACTTCATAGTGCGAACCTAGATCGATCATGGTTGCTCGACCCCGAAGTTATTATGCACTTTTCCAGCCGCCACCGCCCGGAGTTTCCACCCGGATCCGCTCCCCTTTGCGCAGGCGGAGATTGAACTTTCCCGGCAGTGGTTCCATCGAGTCGTCGCCGCGAACCAGCGCCGCCTTTCCCGGCATTCCGTCTTCTCCGCCCCACAAGCCGTACGGCCGGCGCACATGGCGCTCGGCGAGCAGGGTCACCTCGGCATCGGTGCGCACTTCGATCTCGCGAATGATTCCATCCCCGCCGCGGTACTTTCCCCGTCCTCCGCTCCCCGCACGCAAGCTGTATCGGCGCACCCGCAGAGGATAGGCGTACTCGAGGGCCTCGGCTGGAGTGTTGAGCGAGTTGGTCATGTGCGTATGCACGCCCGAAACCCCGGCTTTGGTGGGGCGGGCTCCCATGCCGCCAGCGATGGTTTCGTAGTAGGCGAATGGTTCCTGCGTACGGGGGTCGATTCCGCCAATCGTCAGATTATGCATGGTTCCCGAGGCCGCAGCCGGAATCCGCTCCGGAATGGCTTTGGCCAAGGCTCGCAACAGAACATCGACCACGCGCTGCGAGGTTTCGACGTTCCCGCCCGCCACTGCGGCGGGAGGGAGAGCATTGACCACCGTACCTTCCGGGATAATGACTTGGATTGGGCGCATCAGCCCGGCGGTAGCGGGAACATACTCCGCCAGCAGGCATCGGAAAACGTAGAAGCAGGCGGAATAGGTGATGGCTTTGACCGCATTGAGACTGCCTTCCACCTGCGGGTCGCTGCCCGTGAAATTCACGATGGCGCAGGCGCCACGCGGGTGTTTCCGTCTGCCCGGGAACTCCACGCGGACGGCGATCTTCACCGCCTGATTGCGGATGCCGTCATTGTCCAGAAAGTCTTCGGCGGTGTACGATCCACGGGGAACTTGCGCAAGAAAGACGCTCATCATGGCTTCGGAGTACTGCAACAACTCTCGGGCGGCACCTTTCACGCGCGCTGCTCCATAGCGGGAACAGATTTCCCGCAAGCGTTCTGCCCCGGTGTGACCCGCAGCGATTTGCGCTCCCAGATCTCCCTCGCGTTCACGCGGAGTCCGCACATTGTTCAGGAGCAGGGCGAGAACTTCGGATTCGAGAACGCCGCGGCGCATGATCTTGATTGGCGGAATGCGGAGTCCCTCCTGATAAATCTCCCGGCACAGACCCATGGACCCGGGAAAGGTGCCGCCCACATCCGCGTGATGGGCGCGCGAGGCGAGATAGAAATCCGGCCGCCGACTCTTGCTCGAGAAATAGAAGGGCGCCAGCAAGGTGATGTCGGGCAGGTGGGTTCCCCCGCAGAACGGGTCATTTAGCATGGCGACGTCTCCCGGTTCCAGGGGGAAACGATCCAGCAGGGCGCGCACCGACAGGGGCATCGAACCAAGATGCACGGGCATGTGATCGCCCATGGCAACCACGTCTCCCTGGCTGTCGAACACAGCGCAGGAGTAGTCGCGCCGCTCTTTGATGTTGGGGGAGAATGCAGTGCGGCGCAGGGCCGCGCCCATTTCCTCCGCTACCGAGTGAAACAGGTTCTTGAAGATTTCGAGTTCGATGGGATCTTTGACCATCGTGGTAGACAAGTGTACGACAATCTTCCGGGGCATCGGTCGTCCCAAGAACCAGTTGGCGCGAAGAATTCTATTGACAACGACTTTAATCCTCAGCAATATCAGGTTGTGAACGTTGCCGCTGGTCCAGCGGCCACGCTCGGATTTGCTTTGCAAGGGAAAATTGTTCACGGAGGAAACTTCATGCCAGCCAAGAAAAAAGCTGCGAAGAAGAAGAAACACTGATCGCGAATTATTGCTCGCAAATCGAGTTCGAAAAGGCCTCTCACGCGAAGACCGTGAGGGGTTTTTTGTTGCCACTTCATGCAGGGTGAGAAATTTGCCAGGATCAGGCTCCTCGGCGGTCTCGGGTCACCCTTGCCCAGGGTTGCGGCTGTCCTCAGGCCGAAGGCCGATGATAAGAAGAGCTTCGATGCACATCACGCTTGGCGCTGCCAGAAGCGTTGCGCCAGGGAAAGCAGGGCGCAAGATGGTTCGATGATGTCCGAGGCCTTCGCCAGTGCAAATTGTTCTGTCGAGGAAGCCCCGAGCTGCTAAAGTGATAAGCATGGAGTATGATTTCACCGTCAAAACGGGATTTCTCCCGTACCCCATTCACGGCAGGGTGGAAGTGACGGCAGTGAGTGCTCGAGAGACATCGAAGCCGGGTTGCTGGGGAGTTTCTTGTCCAAAGCAAGGCAGCCCGGTCCGTAGAAGCACGAGTTGCGAAGTGCTCCCGGATCCGTGAATACGGTATCGAGAGATGAACCCCCTGACAGTTAGAAACGCTCCTCTGCATGCGCATGGAGGATCTATGAAGACTGCAATCTGCATCGCAGTGCTGTGTTCGGCGAGCTTGGCCTGGTCTCAGTCGGATCAGACGAAAATGGCCCCATCCTCGAATGACAAAGGGTTGATCACGGTTCGCGGTTGTGTCACTAAGTTGAACGGCGACTACGTCCTGACGAAACAGGACCCGGCCAACACCTACCAGCTTGCGAAGGCCAGCAAAATAAAACTGAAGTCGTACCTTGGGCAGCGAGTGGAGATTACAGGGACCAAGTCTGCTACGGAGGAGACCAGCGAGGATGCTATCAACAACGCGGGCAGCGCTAGCCCGGTCACCATCACGATCCGGTCCATCAAGTCCCTCTCGAAGGAATGCCTGGACTAAACACCGGGCGTGCGTCACCCTGGCGCCGTCGGGACAAAGCGCAAGCGAGAGCCTTAGTTATTGGAGAAGGGCCTTCTCACGACCCAGGCTCACGGGCTGCGCTCCGATCCAATAGGTTCAGGAACCTGAGCTTCTCCGCGGGCGGAAGGAAGGATGCCTCGAACGAATTCCGTGCCAATTCCCGCAGATGCTCATCGGTAAAGTCAAACTGCTCCTGGGCCAGTTGGTATTCTCGCGAGAGGGAAGTGGCGAACATGGCGGGATCGTCGGTGTTGAGTGTAATCATGAGCCCCTGATCGAAGTAGTTGCGCAGCGGATGTTCGGCAAGCGATGGGCAGCACCGGGTGCGCAGGTTGCTGGTAAGACAGATCTCGACAGGGATCTGCCGCTGCGAGAGTTTTTCCACCAGTTCTGGATCCTGCCAAGCGGTCAACCCGTGGCCGATGCGTTCGGCCTGGAGGTTGAGTGCACCCCAGATGGATTCCGGCCCCGCGGTCTCGCCAGCATGCGCCGTAAGGCGAAGTCCGTGTTCCCGCGCGTAGGCGTAGACCTCGCGGAACATCTGCGGGGGAGCTTTTACCTCGTCGCCCCCGATGCCGAACCCGACGACGTTCCGGTCCTTGGAGCGGACCGCCAGTTCGGCGACGCGTAGTGCCTCGGCGGGACCGAATTGGCGTACCGCATCGAAGATCCACAACAGAGAGACCCCAAATTCGCGCTCCCCCCGCTGCCGCCCTCGCTCCAGACCTTCGAACAGGTCCGCGAAATTCTGCTTCCGTCGCAGGTACACTCCAACCGAAAGGTAGACCTCTGCGTGCAAAACATTTTCCGCCTTCAGTTTTTCCATCAGCCGATAGCTGATGAACTCGAAATTTTCCGGCGTCTGCAGATCTTCGGTGACCAGCTTGAATGCCATGAGGAAGTCCGCGAAACTGTCGTAATGGTAAAGCCGCTCGATCTCGGAGGAGTCGGTGGTTTTCCCGTTCTGTGTCCTCAGTTCGGCCAGCATAGGCGGGTCGATCGAGCCTTCTAAATGCAGGTGGAGTTCGGCTTTCGGAAGCTGACGGATCAAACTGCTCGGTACGGGTCCAGGCGCGGGTGCCATCACTCGAGATTGTAATCACTCTTTACCTAGGAAACTCGCGGCGTATGCGCTTTTTTGTGTCGTAGGTCATTGTGTGGCCCAGGGCGCCAACCCGCGCAACGGAAGCCGGGGGCGCCCGCTCTGAGGGACACATAACGATCCCAGCGCGTTGAGCCCATTCAGCAGTGCGTCATCCTTATGCCAGGCTTCACTTCGGCGCAATCTAGACTCCAAGACGCCCTGGGCGCGCCATTCCTCGGTCAGCAAGCCGGTGAACGAAGAATATGCCCACTTCGATCCTTTCTGCCGGACGCGAAGCATTTCCTGTACGGCACACAAGCTTGCACGGAATCGTCTATCCCCTGCTGTCGATCAAGGAACCGAACATGCGGCACTGGGTTCGTACTCAGAGCTTGCTGACGTTGGCACGTTAACTCTCGAGTTCCACCACGCGTACAGTACAATCCAACAGGAGTACCCACTTGAATCGTCGCGTCTTCAACGTCTGCTTGCTTAAAGCCTCAGCTGCTGCGTTTTTCACCCCGCGATTCGCCCGCCTTGCGTTCGCCGACGCTCTGCCATCGTCGCTTTACGCAAATGCCATCGTCATTGACTCGCTGTGCGCTCCGTTCACCGACATGAACCACCCACCGAGTGCCGAAACCCTCGCCGCCGTGCGCAAGTCTGGAATCACGGCCATCAACTTTACGATTTCCGCCCCCACCTACGAAGACACAATTGAGAGTCTGGCCGTTCTGCAAGATCTGGTGGATCGCAATCCCGACGTATTTCTGATCGTGCGACAGCATGCCGATATCGCCCGGGCCAAACGTGAAAGCAAGATCGGCATCATGCCTGGTTTTCAGTACACATCCTTTCTCGAAGAGAAGTCAGAGCGAATCGCTACCTTCCGCCGCCTCGGCGTGCGCATCATGCAACTCACATACAACAACCGCAGCCTCTTCGGTGACGGGTGCCTCGAGCCGGGAAATGCCGGTCTGAGCAAGGCAGGCGTTGCGTCCGTCCAGCGGATGAACGAACTCGGCGTCGCTGTGGACCTGAGCCACAGCGGCTATCGCACCACCTCGGAAGGCATCGCCCGATCCGCCAAGCCTGTGCTGATTTCCCACGCAGGGTGCGCCGCCGTCTACCCCCACCCCCGCAACAAGCCGGACGAAATTCTCAAAGCGCTTGCTGATGGTGGCGGTTATTTCGGGGTTTACCTGATGCCGTACCTGGTTGCTTCACCAACTGTTCCCACGCGCGAGCATGTCCTCGATCACGTTGTGCACGCCCTTAATGTGTGTGGCGGCGATCATGTTGGTATCGGCTCCGACGGCGCCATCCAGAAAACGGTTTTGACACCTGAGCAGAAAGATGCCTTCGACAAGGACATCGCTCGCCGCAAGCAACTCGGAATCGATGCGCCAGGCGAGGACCGTTACCCATACATCCCCGATCTCAATGGTCCGGATCACATGCAGGTAATTGCCGACGAGTTGGCAAAACGGGGACAGCCCTCTCGCGTAATCGAAAAAGTACTGGGAGCCAACTTCCAGCGCGTGATCGGGGAGATCTGGGGTGTAGATTAGCCGGGCATCTTCAGATCGACTTCATCGGTTCCTTGTCGGCCCAGCCATCGATGGCGCCACGCTCGCCAGGACCTGGACCGCGACCAATTACCACACTCCGAACGACAACATGAACCACCGGTTGTTTTTCGACTCGGCTGCGAGGTCCACAGCACTGTCCTTCCTGATCGGCTACGAGGTCGCCGCAATCCGAGCGCCCGACTTAGAATGCAAGCGACTTCTTCGGTACAAAGTTCGCCCACAAACAGTAGCTGCGAAGACGATCTACTTAACTCGCGGAATCGTCGGCGGGTTGGAGATAGTCTGATTCCGCTCTCGCGAGAACTTGTACCGCTAAGTCAACTTGTGAGAATCGATCGCAGCCACCTCCCGGATGACGGGCAAACCAGTTGAGGTTTCGCCGGGTCTGACAGCCGCAACGGGTTCCGACAGCAGGGTAGCGTATGTACGGCCCAAGTCCCCGCTATCACGCGTTCATGGGCCTTCGGAAACGGCAACCGCCCATTCCCACACGCCACTGGGCGTGCTCGGCCACAAAATGACCAACGACACAAAATTCAAAGAAGCTTAGCCTGGCGTCGTGCTCATCGGGGCGAGAGCTGACCCGCATCTTCTTGCAGGCAAGGGAAGGAGGCTATTTCTTGGCGAATTCGCTTCGGTGGCGGCTGTAGAAGAAATAAATCATCAGTCCCACCACCAGCCAGACCACGAATCGTAACCAGGTAATGACGGTGAGCCCGGTCATGAGCCCTCCGCACAGAACAATGGAAATCAGAGGGAACCAGGGGACGAAGGGTACGCGGAACCCGCGTTGGCGGCCGGGTTGGGTTCTTCGCAGGATGATGACGCCGAGCGACACCAGGGCGAAGGCGAACAGGGTTCCGATATTGCAGAGATCCGCGGCGTCGCTGATGGCAAAGATTCCCGAGGGGATGCCCACGGCAAATCCCGCGATCCACGTAGACCAGTGCGGTGTCTTAAAACGGGGATGGACCGCGGAAAACAACCGAGGGAAGAGGCCGTCCCTCGACATCGCGTACCAGATCCGGGCTTGGCCGTACTGAAAAACCAGCAACGAGGAGATCATCCCGGTCAAAGCCCCAACCACAATCACCGAGCGGGAGAAACGGCTGGCGCCCAGCACGGTGAGCGCGTAGGCTACAGGAGCCATCGCGGCTTCTCCCGAGATGAAAGTCGTGTACTTCATCATTCCCAGCAGAACAATCGAGACGCCGACATAGAGAACCGTGCAAATGATAAGGGAGCCGATGATACCGATCGGTAGGTCGCGTTGGGGATTTTTGGACTCTTCCGCCGCGGTCGAGACCGAGTCAAACCCGATGTAGGTGAAGAAGACAATGGCTCCTCCGGTCACCACGCCCGCGAAGCCCGACGGCGCAAAGGGCCTCCAATTCTGTGGATTCACCAACATGCCCCCAACCACGAGGAACACCACGATGGCCCCGATTTTGATCGCGACCATGACGTTGTTGGCTTCGGCAGACTCGCGCACTCCGCGCACCAGCAGTACGGTGAGGATGAAGATAATAAGAAAGCCGGGCACATTGAAGTAGGAGCCGGTCCAGTGCCCCGCCTCCCAGACGGGAGTCGACCATTGATCCGGGAGATTGAGTCCAAAGGACGCCAGTTGTGCCTTGGTGTAGGCACTGAACCCGATCGCCACCGCCACGTTGCTGACCACGTACTCGAGAATCAGATCCCAGCCGATGATCCAGGCAAAGATCTCTCCCAGAGTGGCATAGGAGTACGTATAGGCGCTGCCGGCGATGGGAATCATGGAAGCCAGCTCGGCGTAACAAAGGCCGGCGAAACTGCAAGCGATGGCGACCACAAGGAAAGAGAGCGCAATCGACGGTCCGGCGGGCGGCCGCCCATGCATGAGAACGTTGGCCGTGCCCCCACCCCGCAGCAGATTCACGATTAGGTCGAGGACCTGCGCGTGCAGGATCGAGGGAGCTTGGAAGAACTCGCCCGCCGCCGCCGTACCGGTCAACACGAAAATGCCCGAGCCGATGATGGCGCCGATGCCAAGCGCGGTTAGCGACCAGGGTCCAAGAGTCTTTTTGAGCGTGTGTCCGGGCTCGTTGGCCTCGGCGATGAGCTTGTCAATCGACTTGCAACAGAGCAGCTGATTGTCCGAGGTTCGGACCGATTCGGCTCCTGCATTGGTATGGAGGGGAGTCTGTGCCAAAAAAGTCAGTCTCCTAACCGCGCTTTCTCAAAGAACAATGAGCCCCAAGATACACCAACTCGGGTCTTGGTCTCAAAGCTCGTGATCGTCGGACCCCGCCGCGCTCTATCGGAAACCCACCGAGGGTTTCTCTAACGTTTGGCTTGGCCGCGAGCCATCTTCTTCACCTTGCGCTTCTTCGACCCGCGGGCGTACTCGCGAGGTTGCAGGGGCTTTTCGGTTTTGCGCTTCTTGCGGGATGCGCGTTTGGCCTTCTTGCGTTCTTCTCGGCTGAGCTTCTTAGTGTCTGCCATGCCTGGTGTCCCACCTCATTGTGTCGTTGCAGGATCCTGCGGGTTTGGCGGTCGGCGGCCGGTTACAGAAGCCGCTTAGGCCCGCTCGAGCTGCGCATACTTCTCCACCAGCTT
>JASHSL010000488.1 GCA_030040855.1 Terriglobales bacterium | reverse complement strand
CCGCCCCCCTTACAGCCAACATTCTACGAGACGGTGCCTGAGGGCAAGCCTGCTGAACCTACAGAGCCTGAGCCCGCGCCCCTCGTCCAAGAGAGGTCGGAGCCCACCCAGCCTCAGCGAAGGGGGGATTCGCGTCGCCGCCGCCGGCGACGCGGCGGTCGGGGGCGGGGGGCAGGCGGAATTCCCGGCCAACAGGTAGCAACCAAGGGCAGCGTTGGGGTCACAACGGCAGCATCAGATACAACGGAACCGGGGATTTCTGAGGAAGTGGGGCTGCCCGAGCGTGGTACAGGAGTTACCGCCGGAGTGGTTGCTCCGCAGGTTTCGGCGTCTCCCGCTCGAGGAACGGTGGTGTTGGCCATCGGCCTGCCTGGATCAGGAAAGAGCTCGTGGTTCAAGCGGCATAGCATTAGCCCACTCTCGAGTGATCTCCTGCGCGCACTTCTCTTTGATGATCCCAATGAACAACGCTTCCAGGACTTGATCTTTTCCAATCTACGCTCCATGTTGAGAGCAAGATTGATCGCACGACGTCCGACGAATTATTTGGACGCAACGAATCTTACGCCTCACGACCGGCAGGGCTGGATCAAGCTGGCAAGAGACTATGGGTACGACGTGCAGGCGGTATTTTTTGATGTGCCGCTCGAGGTCTGTCTGGAGCGTAACCGCAAACGCGAACGTGTGGTCGCGGAGGATGTCATGCGTCGTATGGCGGCCAAGCTGAAGCCCCCAAGATTTGAAGAGGGATTTTCGAAGATTACGGTCGTGAGGGTGAAGCAAAAGGATGGCTGATGGTTGAATGGCATGACGGATTTCCGGTTCCCAAGCGGCACAATTGGCGGACAACAGATTAGGGACGATCAATTCTTCAAATAAGGCAGCAGCTCCTTGAACACGGCTGTGCCCGAGGAGCGCAGCAACTCATAGGTCATCATCTCGCTCGAGGAGAGGATGGCGCCCGCCGCGCGCATGCGTTCGAGGCCGATCTTCCAATTCAACTCAGTGCGGGAACTCACGGCATCCGAGGCAACGTGAACAATGTAGCCTTCACGCAATGCAGCCAGTGCCGTTTGCATCACGCAGATGTGGCTTTCCATCCCGCACAGGAGCACGGTGTTGCGAGTGCCGGCAAGACGCTTCAGCGCCGAGCAGAAAACGTCGCTGCCAAAGCAGGAAAACATTTGCTTGTCGATCGGCTTGGTTTCAGGTAGCAGAGACGCAATCTCGGGGACGGTTTGGCCTAGTCTTTTCGCGTATTGAGTGCTCAGGAAGACGGGGATGTGCAGAACGCCAGCGAGCCGAATAAGCAACTGCGAGTTTTTCAGTAACTGCTCTTTTTGAAAGATTGGGGGCAAAAGCTTTTCCTGAATATCAATGACGAGAAGCGCGCAGTGTTCGGCCTCGAGGGAACGACGTGCGATCTCGACCTGGTCACTCGTCAATTGCGTGATATTGCCAAGGGTGGTGGCCATGAAAATATCTCCTGTGCAGAAATCTTAAACCGCAAACGTTGCGAATGACAGGGCAGTAACCAGCCGGCGAGTTGGAACGATAGAAAGTCGAGCAGTGCAAGCAAGTTGACCCTGGCGCGACCCGTCAATAGAATCAGTGACAGGCAGGTCTCAGCCCTGGAACTGCCCCCTCGTTCAACGGCAGGACAGCTGACTCTGGATCAGCATATCGGGGTTCGAATCCCTGGGGGGCAGCCAATTGTTTTCAAGAACTTGTGGCAACTGCTGCTCTAACCCCTTCCTCGCTTGGTGCGTCCCTGGTGCGGACTTGTTGTAGCCTTGTTTCGGTATCGAGACGGTCCACGCAGGCAATATTCGCGCTCGGCACCAAGTGCCCATAGACGTCCACCGTGACCTGAATCGAGCTGTGGCCCATTTGATCCTTCACGTACGCGAGCGAGGCTCCATCCTGAATCAGCAGGCTTCCAAAGGTGTGGCGAAGGTCGTGAAATCGGAACCGGCGCAGGCCGGCTTTCGCAAGCGCTGGATTCATGTAGCGTCTCGCAATGTTGTCCGGCTTGATCATGGTTCCGGCCTGCGACGTAAACACGAAATCGTCTATCTGCCAGCCGGCACGGCGGGCAGCGCGCCTGATTTCAGCCGGGTTTGCATGGCCCTCGACTAAGTCCTGGAGGCTGTGGCAAGCGGGTGCGACCGCATAGAGTTCCCGTATCTGCTCTTCATGCTCCCACAGCACCTGCGCTAAGGTGAGCGAAACTTTCCGTCGCGCATCAGTGAAGACGGCCGCAATTGCGCTAAGGCAGCCAGCCTCGCGTAGATACTGAATGGTAGGTGTTGTCGAATCGACCATGCTCGAGCTCGCCCAAGCTCCACACACATAAGAACGACGCGTGCGGTCGCGACCTGCCGGACGGCCCGTCACCTGACGCATCGTTATAGTTCAGAATTCGAGGCGGTACCAACAGAGTGCGAAGAGCATCGATAGCTGTGGACTTTCCGGAGCCATTGTCGCCAACAAGCAATGTCCAACCATGGCGTGGCTCGAGTACTTGTACGTCGCGGTGAAATGTGCCCCAGTTCCACAGTTCCAGCCGGTCGAGACGGAACCCGGGCGGAACAGCGGCATCGAGTTCAGTCTTCTCGTTCAACATAGCGAGTGAGTCGATCCTTTACCTCCTGCAGCTCCATAGGTCCGAATCGCGCCTTGAGAATGCGCATGATCTCGAAGCTTTCTGCCTCCGGAGGTCCAAAAGTGCGCAAGAAACCCGACTCCTGGATTCTGCGGATGGCGGCGTCGATTTTTCGGACGTCACGAATCTGGTCATTTGTTTCACGCAAGAACTGACCAACTAAGTCGCGAAGCTGCTGACGTGTTCGCACGAGTCGCGACTGGTTCGAGGTTCGCAACCTGGGCACTGTGGGCAGGTGTCGACCTGCGCACGGTACAGCAGTGGCTAGGCCACTCCGATATGGAGTCCACGATGCGCTACCTGAAGCCTTCACGCGGCCAGCTAGTGCGCCAGAAAGTTAATGAGGTATTCTCGTAGGTCTGAGCGTGCTCGTAGTAGTCCGTCTCAATAGATTGTTGGCAAAATCGACTTTGCGTCAATCAACCTACGTGCATTCTGCTAAGAATTTCATTCCTTATCTGCCAAAGACAATTTGCTGGAGAGTTTGGCTTCGCAAGGGCCCATTACATCCTGACCGAACTCGTCGAACAATGCGATCCGCTAGCACCCGTGTGGGGGAACCCGTGAATAGATGGTTTCCGCACCAGTTGGTGATGTTCTACTCGCATTTGGAACAAATAACACTGAACCTGCGTAGAAGATTGAAGAGGGCGTGCCGGAGCGGAACTCGCCACGGACGCTTGTCTCGGCCACCTCCGGGCTAGGGACGCCAATGCACAACAGAACCCTCAGACTCAAAGTTCTCGTCCTCTACATCGCGACCTATCCCATCAGCGCGACTCCAGCAGCAAACGCTGAGAGCTGCCAGGTCAGCTATCGCGCCGACGTGAGCACCGGACCTATAACCGGACGACTCATTCTCGCATTCGCTAAACAGCCAGAACCTGAGCCACGGCTCCTGATTGACCTTGATGGGCCTGCCATATTCGGAACCGACGTCAATGGCCTGATGGCAGGTCAATCTGTTCTCATAGATGCCAAGTCCATCGGCTACCCCTTAAGGAGCCTTGCCGATCTCGGCCCTGGAGAATATTTCGTACAGGCAGTCATGAACGTTTATACCCACGTGCATCGAGCGGACGGGCATGAAATCTGGGCTCACCTTAATGACGGTCGAAGGCGTTCGCTTGCTACATCACCCGGAAACTTCTACAGCGATGTCGAGCGAGTTCATTGGGGACCCGGCAGTCCGTGCGAGATTGAGATCAATCATGTTATCCCGTCGCTCCCCGAGCCGGAAGACGATCAATGGTTAAAGCACGTTCGTGTCGAAAGCAAGCTCCTCACACACTTCTGGGGGCATCGGATCTTCATAAATGCGACTGTTCTCCTTCCAAAGGGGTACGAGGATCACCCACAGGTCTACTATCCGACTGTCTTCACCTTAGTCCATCCCGTCCCATTTTTGTTCAACCCGGACCCAGAGAGTAGTGCTCGGTGGGATCGGGCAGCCAGAGAAGAGACTGGAGTGGAGAGCGGCTACGAGTTCTATCAATCCTGGATTTCGGATCATTTGCCACGAATGATTGCAGTCAGCTTCCAGCAGGCAACACCGTACTTCCCGGACTCGTACGGGATGAATTCTGCCAATGATGGCCCTTATGGGGACGCGCTAATCGAGGAAGTCATTCCTTACCTGGAGAAGCATTTCAGAATGATTTCGAAGCCATACGCACGCATCTTAGAGGGTGCTTCGACTGGCGGCTGGGAAGCACTCGGGCTGCAGCTTCATCATCCGGACTTCTTCGGTGGAGCATGGGTTCACCAACCAGATCCCGTCAATTTTCACCGCTATCAACTCGTGGACATTTACCAGGACACAAACGCCTTCTCGCAAGCCGTAGGCCCGTTCTCATTCGCGGAGCGTCCGTTCCAGCGTTCGATCGAAGGGCAAGTCCTCCACACAGAACGCGAGGAGAGCTTGTTTGAGGCCGTACTCGGATCTCATGGTCGCTCGGAACAACAGTTTCAAGGATGGGAAGCGGTTTACGGCCCCGTGGGCCCGGATGGTTACCCTCTTTC
>JASHSL010000487.1 GCA_030040855.1 Terriglobales bacterium | reverse complement strand
GGCGATTTATGCAGTGATGGGTTTTATAGTCCGTAGCGAAGCTGGAAGAAGTTCGAAATGCCCACGATGATCGACACAAGCAATGCGATGGAAATGTGCGAACGCTTTGCCGATCTTTAATTCGTATCCTCGGCGTCATCCTTCTTGTATGCCTGTTCACAGCATGGCCACCTTGCCGTCCTCGGAGAATACTTCGTTTCGTCGTCCTTGCTTTCCTCTACCTCGACCCTAGCGTCCTGCGGAAGAACACTCAGTTACCGCTCCGCGATATGGCGGCTGGGGTGAGGAATGGCGTAGGGCGGGGCAGTGCTGCCTTCGCGACTGCATTGGCTCGAGACCGAGGTGCTGAGCCGAGACGAGAACCTGGAAGGTCTGAGACCAATCAATCGAGAACTGCTGGCGAAGGCGGAGACCAATTTGCGCTGTCTTGCTGCGGATCGTAAGACCGTCAGGGGCGTTCCCGATGATACATCTTTTCACCCGACGCGCGCAGGACAAATGGGAGTATGATTGTCGCGGTTTCTAGGGTCAAAAATAAAGATTCCGGGTGATAGTCGCCCGCAACTTCCTGGGGCACCCTTAGCGCCTGTTGGAGACGACCCCTTGTGCCTGGGCTTGTGCATCACCGACTTGTTCGCTTTGCGATCATCTTGTGCTGGGGGTTTTCGACGGCCGTTCCTTTCCTGCGGGCCCAGGAGCCGGCTGCGGATCCTGTGCTGGCGGCGATGAAGCAGGAGTTGAACCGGTCCCTGCAGAACTTCAAGAAAGCGCCCATCCCGCCTTACTTTCTTTCCTACCAGTTGACCGACAACCGGGCCATGCAGATCAGAGGCTCGTTCGGCACTCTGACCGGTGTGGACGACAACCGCACGCGGCTGTTGGACATCGATCTCCGCGTTGGTGACTACGCGCTCGACAATACTCATCCTCTCCGGGGAGGCGACTTTTCGTTTGCCGACTTCGGTGACCCCTTCGAAAGGCAGACCATGCCCCTTGAGAACGACTCCTTGCCCCTGCGCATGGCCCTCTGGTACGCCACGGAGAAAAAGTACATACATGCAGTCGAGCGTCTAGCACAGGTCCGGGCCAACGTGCAGGTGAAGGCGGCGCCGGAAGACAAGTCCGGGGATTTCTCGCGTGCGCCCGTCGAGAGGTACTTTGAGCCGGAGGCGCAGTTTTCCTTCGACGGCCCAGCCTGGGAAGAGAAGATCCGCAGGTACACCGCCCCTTTCGCGGGTCATCCTGAGATCATCGAAGCCCAGGCTCACGTGATGGCTGAGTTGGAAACTCGGCGCTACGTCAACAGCGAGGGCAGCGAGATCCGCATGTCAACCGCCTTTTACCGCCTCATAATTTCGGCTTCGACCAAGGCAGACGACGGGATGGAACTGCCGCTGCACCAGACCTACATGTCGTTCCGGCCGGAGGGCCTGCCGGACGATGCCACGGTATTGAAAGACGTCAGCCGCATGATCGAGAACTTGCTAGCGCTGCGCCAAGCGCCGCTGGCCGAGCCTTACACCGGGCCCGCTATCCTCTCGGGGCGGGCCAGTTCCGTGTTCTTCCACGAGATCTTCGGGCATCGTGTCGAAGGCCAGCGTCAGAAGGGTGAAAACGAAGCCCAGACCTTTAAGAAAAAGGTGAATGAGGCAGTGCTGCCGGATTTCCTCTCCGTCTATTCCGATCCCACCTTGCAGCACGTCGGCGAGACGGACCTCGTGGGCTACTACCCATTTGACGATGAGGGGGTGAAGGCCAACCGCGTGGCCGTGGTGGAGAAGGGTGTGCTCAAGAACTTCCTGATGTCGCGCACGCCTATCGAGGGCTTTGACCGTTCCAACGGTCACGGACGACGGCAGCAAGGGTACCGGGTCGTGGCGCGGCAATCCAATCTGCTGGTAGTTTCCAGCAAAAATGTCTCCCGCGCCGAGCTGAAGAGGCTCCTAATCGAGCAGGTAAAGGCGGCAGGCAAACCGTACGGCCTGTTGTTCGATGACATCGAAGGCGGGTTTACCTTCACCCAACGCATTCTCCCCAATGCTTTCAACGTACGTCCGACCCTCGTGTACCGCGTGTACGCCGACGGGCGCCAAGAGATGGTGCGCGGCGTGGACCTGATCGGCACTCCGCTGATCGCCTTCAGCAAGATCGTGGCGGCGGACGACGAGGTGGGAATATTCAACGGGATGTGCGGCGCGGAATCAGGGTGGGTGCCGGTTTCTGCTGTCTCTCCGGGCCTGCTGGTGACGCAGATTGAGGTCCAGCGGAAGGAGAAATCCCAGGAGCGGATTCCGATTCTGCCGCCTCCCCCAGCCGAGGACAAGAAGTGAGGGTGCGAGAAAGACCATCGAGGGGACGCCTCGCCGTGGAAGCGATAGCAACCGCGATCGCCATTTTGCTGCTGGCTCCCTGTGCTGGGGCGCAGCAGGATCCGGTAGCGCGGGCGATGCGCGATGAATTGGCGCGCACCGTCTCCCAGTTGCGGCTCGCCGGGATGGAGAAGCCGTACTTCGTCGCTTATCGCGTAGACGAGATCCAGCAGGTAAAGGTCTCGGCCAGCCTCGGAGACCTCACTGTAAGTCATCCCACCCGCGTGCGACAGCTGAAGGTGGAGTTGCGGGTGGGCGATTACGCGCTCGACAACAGCAATTATCTTGCTCCGCGCACCTTCGCCGGGGGCATGTCGCGCATGGTCAGCGGGGTGGGTGAGGCGCCCCTGGACGACAACTATGCGGAAATCCGCCGCCAGCTCTGGCTGGCTACCGACGCGGAATATAAGAAGGCTATCGAAGACCTCTCCGGCAAGCGCGCGTTGCTGCAGAACCGCAAGCGCACGGAGGACCTGCCTGATTTCAGTAAGGAAGGGCCCATCAAGTTGGAGCAACCGCGCAGCCTAGTGGCGGTGGATGTCCCGGCGCTGGAGGGGCTGGCACGCGAGCTTTCTGCCGACTTCAAGGACATGCCAGAGCTTCTCACCTCCTCGGTCGAAATCGAAGCGCAGGATTCCTACACACGTTATCTCAACAGCGAAGGGACCTGGTTCACCCGCTCGGAGCCGGTGGTGCAGTTGGTCATCAGGGCCCAGACGCAGGCGGCCAGCGGTCTTCCACTCGCAGAGACCATTCATCTGTGGGACAAATCCTTGTCCGACCTGCCAAGCCGGGAGCAACTGACGGCTGAGATCCGCGCTCTCAGGACACGCTTGGACCGGTTGCGGCAAGCGCCTTCGATGGAGAGCTACAACGGCCCGGTCCTGTTCGAGGAGCAGGGCGCGGCTGAGATTTTCGCCCAGGTTTTCGCTCCCGGGGTAGTCGGCATGCGGAGCCCCATGAGCGACGATCCGCGCTTTGAGATGTTCTTCAGCCAGTTCATGGGCCAGATCGGAGGAGGGTCGTTCCAGGACAAGATCGGCGGCAGGGTCCTGCCTGATTTTCTGAACGTCGTCGATAACCCAAAGCTGGACGAGTACGGAGGGGCGAGGCTGCTGGGCAGCTACACCGTGGATGATGACGGCGTGCCCACGCGAGAGACTCGCCTGGTCCAAAAAGGTATCCTGAAAACGCTGCTCACTACCCGTACACCCATCAAGAACGTAAGCCAAAGCAGCGGCAGCCGACGGGGCTGGGGCCCGGCACCGAGCAATTTGATCGTCAGCTCAGAAAAAGGGTCGAGCGATCAAGAATTGCGGCAGGAACTGCTGCGCAGGGCGCGCGAGCGCGGTCTCGAATACGGCATCGTCGTCAGACGCATGGGAGGCGGAAGCCTCGAGGCCCTGCTGCAGACGGCGGCCGTGGTCACCCGGCAGGCCGCGCCGAGCACCTCGTTGCTCGAGGTTTACAAGGTCTACGCCGACGGCCACGAAGAACTCCTGCAGGGCATGCAGTTCTCCGACCTGACGGGAGCGATGTTCAAAGACATCGTCGCCGTCGGCGACAAGCCAGTGGTATACACCGATCAATTCGTCCCCAAGATGGGCACCCTGTTCTCGATCGGGTTTGGTGCGGCAGGTATGGAACTGCCGGCGGTGTCTTACGTCGTTCCGTCGCTGCTGTTTGACGACGTTACCCTCACCAAGGTGACTGGGCCCTTTCCGGCTCCCCCAGTCTCCAAATCACCTCTGCAGGAAGCCTCGAAGTAGTGTCAGGCCTCCCTCAAGTACGAAGGGCGCGTAGCTGAATCGCGCCTTTGCCCCCCTCCAAGGCAATAACCTTTTTCAATATTGACGATGGACTTTAGAAGTCATGAGACCCGGATGAATTAATCCCTTCGAAGAGCCCGACTGGCCACAAGAAATAATTTTGCCAGCGCTCTTGCATCCACAGGGGTCGAGTAGTACCAGAAATGTGGATTCGCGGGGCCCGCAGACTGTTCGCAACGGGGTGGTAGAAAATCCTAGTGGTGAATTAGAAGCTGCACAGTTGACGGGTACATCGGCCTGGGTCGGAATCAACCTCTCGGAGTTCACTTTTGTTGGCTTGAGGTGGCCATCATTGGCCGAATCAACTTGCTGTGGGATTGAGCGCCATCGTGCCTGCTAGGATTGTCCTGATGAATCCCCTAGCTCTGTACTTCGCGGACATAGAGTTGGAATCACAACGGGCGCCGGAGAACCTCTCATGAAGCAAAAACGGGGCACGCTCGTGGCGATTATGCGAACAAGATCATGGGATCCATCACTCTTCTGGTCTTTTCACCCATCAGACGGTGTTTTGGGTACGACACCCGGTTAAACGCAAATTTGCTGACTCGTTGCGAAGTCAGAAGATCTTGCGACGGTCAACGAAACCTTGTATGAGATTCTCGCCACAATCTCGTGGTCCCGATTCATGAGATCCATGAACTCGGAGTCGACCCTGTAGTTTGGACGAAGAAGGAAACTGTCAACTGAGCCATAAACCAACAGCGATTCCTTACGGCCAAGTGAATTTGAAGCCCCAAGGCAGAGCGACTCACCTCGCAATCTGTCTGCGATGATAATGGCAGGGTTTCTTCTTCTCCCTACCCGAGCTTTGTGGGCGCAAGGCTTTTGCAACAAGGAGCCCCCACTAAAACCAGTTCGATGCGTGTGCGGAAAGCTTATTGATCAGAGCGGCGCACCTATATCGGACGCAACAGTAAAGGTCATTCAAGACGGAAAAGATCTCGTAAGCGTGAAGACCGCTGGTGATGGCAAGTTCATCTTTGCTGGACTGAAGTCGGGGAGCTACGAGCTCAATGCGGGCGCAATGGGTCTCGTGATGTTCCAGTCTCCACTCGCAGTGGCAAATCCCGCGAAGAAGTGCAAGCGTCGACTGGCGATCGTGCTCGTAACGAGCTACCCGCATAATTGCGGCAGCATGTGATGAGGCGCTGTAGACCGCTGGTTAACCACGGTGCATCCTAGAGGCACTCTCTTGGCGACTGTGGCGTTTTTGTGCAAGAGCGGAGTTTCTTGTGCAGAATGGACTTATTAGGCAAAGCCACGAACTGTGGCAAATCGACCACAGTCACATTTTGCCCGAAGGTTGTAACCTATGGGTGATTCCATAGGAATCTCCCCGCTGAGACACGAACAGACAATTCGCAAGGCAGTCGAGTGTTCGGGAGTGGGACTCCATAGTGGCGCTCCGGTTCACATGCGGATTGTGCCCGCGCCCCCGGGCACGGGCATCGTGTTTCGCCGCGTGGATCTCGACGGATTTGAAGTGGAAGCCATTGGGCGGAACGTGGCGCGCGTCAGCTACGCAACCAGCTTGATGAAGAAGGGCGTACTGATCTCGACCACCGAGCACCTGCTTTCCGCCTTGATGGGAACCGGCATTGACAATGCCATCGTAGAGCTCGACAACCTAGAGCTTCCCATCCTCGATGGCAGTTCGCAGCCTTTTGTCGATCTGATTTCGCGGGCCGGCATCCGCCGGCAACGCCGGGCCCGCACCTACCTTAAGATTCGGCGGGAGCTCCATCTACGGGAAAAGGACAAGTACATTGCCGTCTATCCCGCGCAGACCTACTCTGTGTCCTACAGCATCAACTTTCCTCATACCCTCATCGGCAGAGAGAGCTTTACCGTGCATCTGGAGAATGGTAGTTACATCCGCGAGATTGCCCCGGCGCGCACCTTTGGGTTTCGCGAGGACGAGCGGGCGATGCGCAACATGGGACTGATTCGCGGAGCTTCGCCGGAAAACTGTATTGTCCTCACCAAGAATGGCATCGAAAATCCGCCCTTGCGTTTCGATGACGAGTTTGTCCGCCACAAGGTCCTGGACCTCGTGGGCGACCTGGCGCTGCTCGGAAAGCAGATTCTGGGAAATGTAGTCGCCGATCGCGCCGGACACGCCATGCACACCGCCTTGGTTTCCCGGCTGCTGCGGGATAACACGCTATGGGAAGAAACGACGGTCGAAGAGGAAGAAACCCACGCGCCCGATCGTCGCATCGCAGCCACCGCCCAACCACAGCTGTAATGCCTTGATCTTGGCTGGCGGTGAGCGCCAGCGCGTGGCCGTTAGTCGGCGGCGTGGGGGGTTGCCTCGATCGACTCCCGCAAGGCATGTTCCTCGATCAATTCTTGGAGATGGGCACGGGCGCGCTCGG
>JASHSL010000047.1 GCA_030040855.1 Terriglobales bacterium | reverse complement strand
GTAGCAAAAAACGACGTGGTGGCGGCATTGATTACGACGCCGGAGCGGCCGTCGGAAATTTTCACGATGGTTGCGGAAGGCGGAGGAGAGCCAAAACCCATCACCCACGAGAATGATGCCCTCATGGCCCAGTTAAAGCTCACGGTGCCCCAGTACGTGACTTTCAAGAGCAAAGACGGGACGATGGTAAGTGGATTCTTGTACAAGCCGCTCGATTATGTTCCGGGGAAGAAGTATCCGGCGATATTGCGGCCGCACGGCGGTCCGGTCTGGTCGTACTACGCGGAGTTCACACACCTTGCACAGTTGTTGGCGGCGAACGGGTATGTGGTGCTGTATCCGAATCCGCGCGGGTCGACTGGACGGGGCCAGGATTATGCAAAGGCGATTTTTGCGGATTGGGGAGACAAGGATTTTCAGGACGACATGGCGATGGTGGATTATGCAATCGCACGGGGACTGGTCGATCCCGAGAGGTTAGGAGTGGGCGGGTGGTCGTACGGTGGGATTTCGACGGACTTTATCATCACGCAGACGACGCGCTTCAAGGCGGCGATCTCGGGGGCGGGCGCGACGAAGTTCGAGTCGATGTACGGGCATGATCAGTACATATTGGATTATGAGACGGAGCTGGGGCGTCCGTGGGAGAAGCGTGCAGTGTGGGACCATGTATCGATGTATTGGAAGGTGGCGAACGTAACGACACCGACGCTGTTCATGGGGGGAGACGTTGATTGGAATGTGCCGATCCTGGGGGGCGAGCAGATGTACCAGTCGTTGAAGAGCCTGGGAAAAGAGACGGAATTAGTGGTGTATCCGGGGGAGTATCACGAGTTCAAGACGCCATCGCATTTGAAGGATCGGATGGACCGGTACTTGGCGTGGTACGCGCATTATGTGAAGGCGGACGGAACGCCGGCGCGGCCGGTGGAGAAGACTGCAGAGAAGGAGAAAAAGGGCGGGCAGTAGCCGGAGACTCTGGGCTTGGTAGTCCATGAACCGAAGGGAATCAGCATCAGGTGTGCGGTAGCATTTCGTACAAGTGATGTACCAACCAATTCGTCGGCAAGCTTCACATTTCCACCGCACTGAATGATTGACTGACCTATCTGCTTGAAAAAATGGCTCCTCAGGTAGGACTCGAATCCGCTTCGAAGCGTACATTCAACACATACAGGGTAGAACACGTGACCACGACATCATGCCCTGCAAACACGCTTCCCGCTGGAAGGAATCGGCCCAGAGTAAATCAAAGAAACCAACGAATGCGCCAAGTGATAGAACTCCGTTAGTCAGGGTATTGAAGATGTCAGAACAAGATCAACCTTGTCCGGCAGTTTGCCGATCTCCGATTCCACTGGGTCGCTGCGGTACTCGGCCCGAGCCTTCTAGTGCGAAGCTTCGTTCGCAAACGCCCAGCAGCAGCGCGGTCTTGCCTTGGACACGTGCTTCTGACGACGGCTACAAACCGGGACGGCATGAGCATTCGCAGCTTCCTCTGGTTCCCACTTGGCCCGTGTGTCCAATGTTCGCGGTTAGTCATTATGCCGATATGCTCACGACGGGCAGGCGAGCCCCCTGAGTTTGGCACGTGCCCGTGACAACCGAGCCTTGACGGTTCCGACTGGCAACTGCAACTTCCTAGCTATCTCTGCGAGCGAGAGGCCGTCGACTTCACGGAGTCGATAGGTCTTGCGCAGAACAGAAGGGAGCCGATTCACCTGGTGCATCAAATGTCTGGCTAGTTCGTTCTGTCGACACTGCTCCTCAGGATTAGGTCCAGGGTCTGTCAATCGGTCTGACAAGGAATATTTTTGCTCCACTCCTATGTTTTCATCCAAGGAAATCTGGAGCCGACGTGGACGACGGCGCAACTGCATCCGGGCACAGTTGCACACAATCGTGGTTAGCCAAGTCGACATTTGGGACTCTCCACGAAACTGGTCCAGGTGCTTGCAGGCAGAAAGAAGCGCATCTTGCACGGCGTCTTCTGCATCGGCACTGTTTCCGAGAAGACGATGAGCGCTCCGATGAAGCGCGGTTAGCCGGTGTGCGACAACATCTTGTAATTTTTGGGCCGCCCAGTCATAGGTTGCCGCACTGAGACACCCATCGCTTGCGGCGAATACGTCTTGCATACACCCTCCTGTCATGAAGGACAGAGGCACGTCTCTTTCCAAATCTGAGAGCATGTAACATGCTGCATTTGCAGCGCGAATGCGTGGTTTTACTGACACTTATGACGAACAAGGGACTTGGATTGACACAATCTTCGTTGTTTCGACAGGCATCGCCAACGGCGGAATGCTATGGGTAAACTGGGCCAACCGAGTCGCCCACTGAATCGATCGACGGTCTTCTGTTGGAACAAAATGGCTTCGAAGGCGCGACTGCGCCGCGCACGAATTCGATGCTTATTCCAGGAACCCTAAGATCTTCCAGGAACCCTAAAATCGATGCCTCGGTACCTTCCGTTCGCTTTTGGAATTTGAGGTGCATCACCCACCTTCAAACGACGGCCCGATCCGAACGGCAAGTTCTGGAAAGAGTCGCGGTTAAGGAGTATTAGGCTCCAACTGATTTCAGAGAGGCATAGATGACATTTCTCAGGTTGAGCAGCTTTCGACCAGTTGCAGACGTTGTCTCCAGTATCTTGAACCTAGTCTGCCCCCAATGCGGGGCAAGGATGGGGGGGGCGCGGATCAGAGTTCAAGTGCGAGGGGGAATGTCGCACGGATTGGCGTCAAGTCTGGGAGCAAGTTCGATCGCCTAGACGGTGACCCAATCGTGAGTCATTAAGGCGACTTCGTGCGCTTCCGACTGAGTGACTTAATCCCCATTCTGAGTGCAAATTTCGACACTGACCGGATTGACGCCGTCGAAATGACGACACCATTCAGACCCGACTGTTTAAAGCAACGCCACGCTCGCGATTCTGCAATCGTTCTTAACTATTCATCAGCGGATCTTTTTGGAATCCGGCACTTATATCGTGCGTCCGGGTTGGGACTCTGGCCTAATTATGTAGATAGGAAGGGGGCGGGGTGAGAGGCCGAGTTCTGGCTGCGTCTGACGTCGTCGCTGGCTCTCTCACATCCGCCCTTGGGGGGAGTACAGCCGTTCGGTGATGCTTACATGTAGCATGCACAGTTCCAAATCTGATCATGCGCAAGGAGTCACAGAAACCATAGCTGACGTGCGTATCCGAGGGCTCGAGTTCCGGATGCCTTCCATCTCGTTGCCGACCAAAATGTATCTCCAAGCTCGATCACAGGGTGTGGCTTTCGTCAAGTGCCACGATTTGGGCAGAGGTTTCCGGCTGCAAGAACGTCGATGTCGCTCTCGCATTTGTTCTCGGCACTTAAATCTCTAAAATCTCAATGACTTGCTACTCAGTCGCGTATTTGGCATGAGTTTTGCTTGTCAAACGCCATGCCAACAAATCTGGATTCAGCGCCGTCGCGAGCTTTAAGAGCCAGCTCGCAGTTTGAACCGGTTCGCAAGAGTCCGCTTGAGCGCGTTCTTTCCATCATTACAGATGTTCGTGCCGGCGAGGGGCTTGGCGCGGTGTTGCTCACTGCCGATCTCACTGTGCTCCTCGGGGGCTACTATCTGCTCAAGACAGTGCGAGAGTCCTTGATCCTTGCTCAAGGGGGAGCCGAGGTGAAGGCATACTCGTCCGCCGCCCAGGCGGTTCTGCTGTTTGGGGTGGTCCCGGTCTATGGCTGGATCGCCACCCGAATTAATCGCAATCAACTCCTGCGATGGACGGCAATGTTTTTCGCGTCCAACCTCCTGCTATTCGCCTACCTGGGAAGGCGGGGTGTCCGTGAATCTGTGGTGTTTTTCGTTTGGGTTGGGATATTCAACGTATTCACCGTGGCTCAGCTCTGGGCTTTTGCCACGGACCTGTACACCGAGGCACAAGGCAAGAGACTTTTCCCGATGCTGGGCGTCGGTGCCTCGATCGGGGCAGTGGGCGGAGCCTGGATTGCGGGCAAGCTCATGAAGCCGGTGGGCCCTTACCAGATGATGCTCATCGCCGCGGCGGCGCTCTGCCTCTGCGCCGGGCTCTCCCGTTGGGCGGGCCATGTGATCTCCGAGCGTGAAGGGGAACGGGAGCAGAAAAAAAATGTTGAGACGCTTGGACCGCAGGGAGGGTTTCAACTACTGATTTCTGACCCCTATCTCCGGCTCATTGCGGTGCTGACGATACTACTCAACATCGTGAGTCTTTCCGGCGACTTCGTTCTGGGTAAGCTCGTTGTTAACCACGCCAATGCGGCCGTGGGATTGGGCCAGCAACTTCTGGCAGCCCGCAGGGCCTACATAGGGGCGTACTACGCGAATTACTACACCTGGATCAATCTCACGTCCTTTGTCATTCAGGCACTTCTTGTGTCGCGAATCTTCAAATACATCGGCGTGGGCGGGTCTCTGTTTATTCTGCCGGCGCTCTCCTTTGCGACGTTTAGCTCAATGCTTGTGCTTCCTGTCATGAGCGTGGTTCGCGACCTTAAGATCGCAGAGAACGGCACGAATTATTCGCTGCAGAACACCGTGCGCAATGCGCTACTGTTACCGACCTCGCGCGAAGCGAAATACAAAGCCAAGGCGGCCATCGAGACCTTTTGCGTCAGGCTGGGCGATGTGCTGCAAGCCAGCATCATTTTTTTAGGAACTCGACTGCACGCCTCCCTCAGCTGGTTCGCCGCGATCACGCTCGCGTTTACGGTGCTTTGGGCCTTGGTTGCTGGTGCTCTCTACCGGGAGCACCGGAAGAAAATCGCGCCAGGAGGACTAGCACCAATTGAAGAGCGAATGGCAGTCGCCTGAATCGGGTGTTGGGGTTTTAAGAGATGAGGACCATTAAACAATTCGCGGGAACGGCGACATTCCGAGGTTTGCCATTGCTCCTCCTGGCGTACGCGGCATTGATGACGCACTTCATCTTCGGCCGGGCCTTTCGTGACTCCCTTCTAGGG
Source organism: Terriglobales bacterium (assembly GCA_030040855.1). GTDB lineage: Bacteria > Acidobacteriota > Terriglobia > Terriglobales > Acidobacteriaceae > JAFAGX01. Next base: position 484 of record JASHSL010000047.1, on the reverse strand, counting down.
AGCCATCTTGCGATTCGATCGCTCCCTTACCTCGTGATGTGGAGCACCCTCGTCTCCATCATCGTAAGCCTCATAGTCTCAAAGCTTCTTCAGTCGGAGCAGCGGGCGCGCACCGCTCGCGCGGTATACGCCATCAATGCGGTTATCGAGCTGCTGTTTGCGCTTGCCTACCACCGCTTCCCCTGGTTCTACAGCCTGTTTTTCATCGACGTCTCGGCGTCGACGATAGTTGGCCTCTCGATGGTTTGGATACTGATCGGTGATTGGGCAAGCAGCTGTCATGCGGACCGGAAGCGGCTGATCCCAGCGGTGATGCTCTACGGCACGGCCATAAGTATCTTGGCTGGGGTTGGCTTAACTCACTTGCGGACAGCCACCAGCTTTCGGAGCGCAAATGTGATTCTAGCGGTGATGGACATGATTTCGGTACTGGCGCTCCTGTTCCACAGCAACGAAGAGTGCGTGGCCCGGCCCGGCTTTGACC
>JASHSL010000046.1 GCA_030040855.1 Terriglobales bacterium | reverse complement strand
AATCGAAGGCACCGTGGAGGGCAGGGCGCGAATGGCGGCGGCGGCGGTTCCACGCTGGTGATGAAGGTTGATACGGAATCGTCCCAGCGCGCCGATGCGGTAGGAGGAGTCCCCGATGTGGTGTTTATGGTAAAGCTCCAAAGCATGCGGGGTGAGCGCGGGGAGCACTGCCGCTTCAATCTCCGCCCCCTGCAGCGGTTCGTCCTCGAGAGAACGAACCTCCCCCTCAAAGCGAATGGAAGCAGGCGCACCGGGAACGAGCAGCAAGTCACTGCCTCTCAGCTCGACCAGGGCTCGGAGCCATTCGTCGAGTCGCGAGGTGCGGGAAGAAGCCGGCTCGGCAACCGTCGGTTGGGAGGTGGAACTCCGGTCCTCTGGTTGGCGGAACATGCTCATGGCAGCTTTAGATGTTGGTGGGGGAACGGACGAATCAGGCAATCTTGCGCTCCACGGCTGAAGCAATCATCTGTAATTCGCTCATCAGCTTAGAAAACTGCTCGGGATAGAGCGATTGAGCGCCGTCGGAGAGGGCTCGCTCCGGGTCATGGTGTACCTCAATCAGCAGGGCATCCGCGCCGGCCGCGACCGAGGCGCGCGCCATGGGTGCAACCTTGTCGCGAAGGCCGGTTCCGTGCGACGGATCCGCGGCAATGGGCAGATGGGAGAGTTTGTGAATGATCGGAATTGCCGAGATGTCCAGGGTGTTACGGGTGTAGGTTTCGAAGGTGCGAATGCCGCGCTCGCAGAGGATCACGTCATAATTTCCCCCCATCATGATGTATTCGGCCGAGAGCAGAAGCTCCTCAAAGGTGGCGGCGATGCCGCGCTTGAGCAGGACCGGTTTTCGGACCCTGCCCAGTTCGCGCAACAGGTTGAAATTCTGCATATTGCGGGCCCCCACCTGGAGAATATCGACATAGGGCAGGAGGGAGGCGATCTGAGAGATTTCCATCACCTCGCTGATGACCAGCAAGCCAAATTTATCACCCGCCTCGCGCAGAAGTTTCAGGCCTTCGATTCCCATCCCCTGAAATGAGTAGGGCGAGGTCCGCGGTTTGAAAGCCCCGCCCCGCAGGGCACGTGCTCCAGCCCTGCGCACGTGATCGGCGATGGTAAAGAGTTGTTCGCGTGACTCGACCGAGCAGGGCCCCGCCATGACCAGGACCTGCTCGCCCCCGACGCTGACTCCGTTCGGGAAGCGAATCTCGGTCCCCTGCGGGCGGAAGCTGCGGGCCGCCAGTTTGTAGGGCGCACTGATGCGGTGCACTTCTTGTACGCCGGGGAGAACTTCCAGATTGCGGACGTCGAAGTCGACGCGGGCGCCCACGGCGGCAACCACCGTCTGGCGGACGCCGGTCGAACGATGCACGGAGAAACCCATGCGGATCAGGTGGTCGATGACCCGCTGGATGTCTTCCTCCCTTGCCGTTTCCTGCATCGCGACGATCATTGAAGGTTCCGCTCTCCGCGCTGGGTTCCGATGCCCATCAGCTCCCAGCCGTAGGCCTGTTGAAAGCGACTCGCGGGAACCGCTTCAGTCATTCACCTCGGAATCCAACTCCGTACTGCCGGCATTTTCCAGCTTCGCCGTTGGGGGAGCGATTTCCTCCCTCTGAATTTGGCGCATGACGTCCATGATTCGCTCATAAATGTTCAATAAGTCGTGATGGGGCAGTGGCCCGGGATTCAGCCGGCGTACGTTATCAAACACTTCTTGCTCGCGGTCCGGTTCGTAAATCGGCAAACCCGCGACCTGCTTCAGTTTGCCGATGGCGTGAGCTGCCTGGGCCCGCTGGCTCAGCAACTCCACCAGCTTGCGGTCCAGATCGTCAATTCTCTTGCGCCAGTCGGAGATGTCCATAAGGATCCGGAAAACTCGTGCACGACGCGCCCGCGGCGACGACTGCCCCCAGGCTAGCTACGAGGCGCTAGCAGACCTCTCACGAATTCTGCCACAGACCTTGCTTCCTTGCCTGGGTTGCGTTCGATGGTTTCGACGATGGCACTGCCGACCACGGCCGCTTCGGCAAACGCCCCCACGGAGGAAAACTGCTCCGCCGTCGAAATGCCAAAGCCGACGGCGATCGGAAGTTTCGTGTAGCGGCGAAGCCGTTCGACCAGGGCTTGTGCATCCCGAGGGAATTGCTGACGTGCCCCGGTCACTCCGGTTCGCGACACGGCATATACAAATCCGCTCGAGGCGTCGGCAATGCGTTTCAGCCGCCGATTGGTGCTGGTCGGAGCGGCAAGGAAGACCGCCGCCAAGCCGTGCTCTCGCATGGCCTCGAGGTAGTCTGCGGCTTCGTCGACGGGCAAATCGGTGATCAAAGCACCGTCGATCGAAGCCTGGCTGAGTCGGTCAACAAACTGCGGCAGTCCCATCTGCAGAACCGGATTCAGGTACGAAAAGATGATCAGCCCGGCGGGGGATTGCTGCCGGATGTCCCCGGCGAGACCGATCACCTGGGCGAGCGTGGTTCCTCCACGCAACGCCCGTTGGCTGGCTCGCTGAATGACCGGACCGTCGGCCACAGGATCGCTGAAGGGAACGCCGAGTTCGATGACGTTGGCCCCTGCTTCAATCGCCGCTAAGACAATGTCGCGCGTGGTTGCCAGGTCAGGATCACCGCATGTGACATAGGCAACGAGAGATGGCTGCTGTCGAAAGCAAAGGGGCATGTGGAGGAGCGATTATTGTACCCCGTCTCGTTCCCGGGCAAGGGTTCCAGCAGATCCGTTCAAATCCAGATGTTCCCGCAGGATGCCGATGTCCTTGTCGCCGCGCCCGGAGATGTTGACCACGATGACGGCAGATTTCTTCATGGTGGGAGCGCGTTTTACAACTTCGGCCACCGCATGCGCCGACTCCAAAGCGGGGAGGATTCCCTCGGTTCGCGCCAGCAGCAGGCAGGCTTCGAACGCCTCCTGATCGGAGGCACGGGTGTACTCTGCCCGGCCTGTGTGCTTGAGCCAGGCATGCTCCGGTCCGATGGAGGGATAGTCGAGGCCGGCCGAGATGGAGTGAGTGTTGGCAACCTGTCCCGCGGCGTCCTGCAGCACATAAGAATAGGTCCCCTGCAAGACCCCGGGCAAACCGCCGCTGAAGCGCGCCGCATGCTCTCCGAGGGCAGGACCGCATCCCCCCGCCTCGACCCCAACCAGCTTTACCGATGAGTCTTTGAGGAATCCATAAAAGATTCCGATGGAATTCGAGCCTCCCCCGACGCACGCGATGATAGCTGCAGGAAGCTTACCTTCGGCTTCGAGGACCTGCTTGCGGGTCTCGCGGCCGATGACCTTATGGAAGTCACGAACCATCGAGGGATAAGGATGGGCCCCGAGCACACTGCCTAATAAGTAATGTGTGGTGCGGACATTGGTGACCCAATCGCGCATGGCTTCATTGATGGCATCTTTTAAGGTGCGGGAGCCGGACTCGACGCCGCGTACTTCGGCTCCCAGCAATCGCATGCGAAATACGTTGAGTTCCTGCCGCCGCATGTCCTCCGTACCCATGTAGACGACGCATTCGAGGCCCAAAAGGGCGCACACGGTGGCGGTCGCGACCCCGTGCTGCCCGGCGCCGGTTTCTGCAATGATGCGTTGTTTCCCCATTCGTTGAGCCAGCAAGGCTTGTCCGAGGCAGTTATTGATTTTGTGGGCGCCGGTATGCAGCAGGTCTTCGCGCTTGAGATAGATCTTGGCCCCGTTGAGCTGGCGGCCCAAACGGCCGGCCAAAAACAGCGGCGTGGGACGCCCCGCATAGGTTCGCAGAAGCTCATCCAGCCTGCGCTGAAAGCTCGGATCCCGCCTGGCCTTCTCGTACTCGCGCTCCAGTTCTTCGAGCGCGGCCATGAGAGTCTCGGGCACATAGCGCCCACCGTACGGGCCAAAACGGCCGAGAAGAGCAGGGGAGGAAGGCTTACTCCGGGTTCGCATGGTTTCGATTGCCATTATGGAATCTTAGGATCGGTGTCTCGGACAGCGGCGATGAATGCGCGCACCTTCTCGGGATCCTTCTTCCCGGGACGGGCCTCAACGCCGGAGGCGACATCGACACCCCAAGGCTCAAGTATACGCATTGCCCTTCGAACGTTGGCCGGAGTAAGGCCGCCCGCGACCACCACGTTCGCCATCTGCTTGATCCTGCCGACCCAAAAGCGAGACCGTTCCCAGTCAAATGCCTTCCCCGTACCTCCAGGCTCGAGCAAGGTGCCGGAATCGAGAACGATGCCATCCAGCTCGATGCCAAGCGGGACGAGGGATTCAGAGTGCAAGAGACCGTGGACTCGGAGCGCGACATACTGCTTCACGCCGTTCAGCGGAACCAGGCTCCTTGGCTCCTGCTGAATCCGAGAGAGCTCGAGGTGCAGCTGCAACCCGGTCAATCCCACCCGCTGGGCGATGCCCGCGAGAGCCTCTGGGGCCTCATCCACAAATACACCGATCTTTTCGATCGAGGCAGGCAGGGCCTCGACAATGCTGCGGGCGGCCTTGGGATCGACATAGCGTGGGCTGTTTGGATAAAAGACAAAGCCGAGCGCGTCCGCTCCCGCCTCGACCGCAGCCCAGGCATCCTCGAGGTTCGTGATTCCACAGATCTTGACCCAAGTCATCGGAAGTCGGCTCCCGGTTCGCGGTTGGAACCAGCCGGCCCGTCCTTGGCTTCCGTCATGAGCGTTTGCAAGGCGGCTCCTGGCGACTTCGCCTGCATCAAGAGTTCGCCAATCAGGAAGGCTTGGTAGCCGGCGTCCCGCAAATGCGCGATCTCCGCCCCGCTGTGAATGCCACTCTCAGCTACCCGGAGAGCCTCGGTTGGAATCAAGTCCGCCAAGCGCAGCGCGGTGTTGAGATCGACCCGGAAGGTGTGCAAGTCGCGATTGTTTACCCCAATCAGGTCGCAGCCCGCATCCCTCGCGCGCTCGACTTCTTCTCGATTATGGACCTCGCATAAAACGTCCAAGCCATACTGCTGGGCCCGGCGGAGCAGCATTTCCAGCTCTGCCTGCGACAGGGCCGCGACAATGAGCAGGATGGCGTCGGCCTTGCTTGCCCGGGCCTCTAATACTTGGATTTCATCCACGATAAAATCCTTGCGCAGACATGGCAGGTGCGTGCTGCTCGATGCGGAGCGGAGATTTTCGAGCGATCCCTGAAAGAATTCCTCGTCCGTGAGCACGGAGAGCGCGGCTGCCCCAGCCTGTTCGAGTTCTATCGCCAGGCTGCGCGGATCAAAGTCGGAGCGAATCAGTCCCCGCGAGGGAGAAGCCTTCTTCAGCTCGGCGATCACCGCGGGCCGCCCGCCGCTCGATTGCAGGCGGTGGCGAAAGCCCCGTGGGGTGTGCATTTCGGCCGCACGCTCCCAATGTCGCCTATCCCAAGAAGGCTTGATGGCACCGATCCTTCTCCGCGTTGCGGCCGTGATCCGGTCCAAACTGGAAACCATAGCCATGGAAGATTATAAGGGGAGCGTTGCTCGGGGCGGGGAGGAGGCTCGCATTTCCCATGCCATCAGCTCCTACGGGCGGCCTAGGGAGACGCGGGTGGGACCGGCGCACTCAGCCTCCTCCCAGCGGCGAGAATGGGTCGGCTACTCCTGCTCAGCTCTAGGTGGGGAATTGGAGTAAGCGAAGGACGATCCAGGCCGATTAGCGGCCGATACCGACATATTCGAATCCCATGGCCCGCAGGCGCGCAGAATCGAGCAGGTTCTTGGTATCGATGATTAAGGGACGCCGCAGCAGCTTCTTAATGCGGGCAAAGTCTAGAGCTCGAAATTCCGGCCAGCCGGTGCCAACCACTAAGGCGTCGCCTCCCTCGGCGGCCACGTAGGGAGATTCGCAGTAGTGGACCGTCCCATTCAACTCGCCGCGCGCTTCTGGAATGGCGACCGGATCATAAGCTCGTATTCGTGCGCCGCTCGCAAGCAAGCTCTTGGCCAAGCGAATGGAGGAAGAGCCCGCAACCGAGTTGGTGTTTGGTTTGAAGGCCAAACCCAGAATTACTACCTGCTTGTTTTCCACCGATTGGGCGTAGCGCGAGATCTTGTGCGCGACCTGATCGGCCAAACTCTGATTCACCTCGCGGGCTGATCCGAGCACCTTCAGCGTGACCCCCTTCTGGCGTGCCAGCTCGGCCAACGACTCCATATCGGATTCCGCGAACAAGCCTCCCATACC
>JASHSL010000486.1 GCA_030040855.1 Terriglobales bacterium | reverse complement strand
AACCCGATCTGAGTTGAGTCGGCATGCGGCTGACACTTCTTTCTGATGACCAAGAAATTGCAATTGATCATGCAGCACGCACTTCCCCGAGTGGGTGGTATTTCAGGATGCCCCTGAGGACGCTGGGATTAGATTTCGCCTCCGATACCACGATTCCCCCTACCCCAGGACGCTCACCCACCGTGCCTCGCATTGCTGAATCGAGAGGTGGGAATCCTCGTTTTCTCATCAGAAAGCCCTAGCAGCGCGAAACATGGAACAAATGCTTCTTAATTATGATCTCTGCCGAGTGCTTTCGCCAGATTCCGTACACGTGCGCGAACCAATTTGCATTGACCAGCCTACGGGGTTATTCCGGCAGATGGACATAGGCTCCACGGATCGTAACCCGAGCCTTCAGAGCGACCGAAGTGACTTCAGTACTTCAGCATGCAACGTTGAATTCGACGACGCGACTAAGTTAGGTTGCCAGACTACATCCTCGTTGCCGTCTAGCGAAGTGAGGGCCCCTCCCGCTTCCCGCACGCAAGGCGCCACTGCAGCGACATCCCACGGGTTCATTCGGGAATCAAGCGCCACGTCAACGTATCCTTGGCACAAAAGAACATAGTTGATGCAGTCGCCTGACCAACGGAATCGCCGAGCTTGCCGGTAAAGTTGGGATAGACGGACTGACATCTTTGGATCACGCGGGTCCATATCGGTGTGTTCGAGGCTGGTGGAGACCACGAACGCCTCGGCTGAATTCGTCACCACGGAAGTCCGACCGCGCTTCGGCTCGCCACCTTCACGCTGGTACCAGCAACCCTGGCCGGTCGCGGCATATACGATTTCGTTGAGCGCGTGCGCCCCAATCACGCCCACGCAAGCCGCGCCGCGACGAAGATATCCAATCAGCGTTCCGAACAGCGGCAACCCGATAGCAAAAGACGCGGTGCCATCTATCGGATCGAGGAGCCACAGATGCTCAGCATCACGTTCTTTCTCGCCGCCGAACTCCTCGCCCAAGATTGCGTGACCTGGATAGCGCTCCGCAATGCGCCTCCGCAGCAATTGCTCCGCGGCACGGTCAGCCTCGGTAACTTCCGAACCATCTGCCTTGTGATCCACAGCAACTTTCTTCCAAAGCGGCATGATCAATCGACCTGCCTCGGTAGACAGCGCCACTGCAAAATCGAGAATTTCCTCGGTGGAGGGTTCTGGCATGGGTTCCAGTGTAACTGGTGTGACGGCATTCTATCGGGGATGCTGCGATGATCGCTTGCGCAAGTGAACCGAAACACGACAGACTTTTGCTAACTCCAAGCAAATCAATGGCTGGTCCCCAAAAGGGTCTCCTGCACGCAAGTGCGGATGTGATGGTGTGGAAAGGAAAATTTGGGTTTCTGCTGGGTCAGGCGGGTCAAGATTCGAACCATCTGCAAAGCTCAGGAGGCGGAGAGCAGCGGGGTTCGGTACTCCATTCCTCCGAGGGTAGTTGTGATCATCGGAAAGCGGTGTGATACTGCTGTCTATGACGCTCGAAGACTGTCGTCAGTTCTATGCCAGCAGCGAAGAGATAGGGGCTCTCGTGGCGGCGTGATCCCCAGGCCCCCTTGATACACGCGGCACCAGAGAGAAATTCCAAACCGCTCCGATCGTACGTAGACAAACGACCGCCCCATCCCATTTTGATGTTGATAACCCACTCGGCATAAGACAAAGTGCGCGGGCCCAACCGAGCAACAGGCTGGAGGGGCGAGAGAAGCCGTTAAGGGTGGATCCTGTCTGGCTTACTTAGGATCACTCCGACGACGCTTTCTTACTATGTCCAGGCAGCGAGAAGTCCTTGTGGCGGCACGTTGGCAGTGTTCCGGCACCTGGGCGCACTCGGGCTGTTCTCGTTGGCTATTCTGGACCGTACCCGCTTCCAGCGTTTGGTGGCCCCGACATCCTGATCGCCTTGTCGTCACGCATCGCAACCCATGGTACGAATGCGCCATTGCCGCTTCAGCCAGTTCCGTAATTGGTGCGTAGACCACCTTCAGACTGGCGCGTAGAGCAGGCAGGGCATCTCTGGAAGGTAAGTTCGGTCAGCGAAGAGTTCCGCAGCCGCTGAAATTCTTTGACCGATGGGGTACGGGTGCTCTTGTAGCTTCGACGGCCATTCCCTTTCCATTGCCAACCGGCGTGTTGTTCGCTGCTGCGGGCACATCGGACAGACACAGCACGCAAGCTTTAAGCATCGTTGGCATGTCTCGTGTAGTGCGCTACTCGGACGTCGCGATGGTCGGCGAATTGTTATCAACAAGCGAGTTGCAGAGGCGAACCTATGAACAGAGTCTCTGCGGCTCTCCTGCAGCCTTGTACGTGTCATGGTCGGAAGGGGTACAGACGCGGCATCGTTCCCACTCTGAGTTTCCGATATCTGCACGAAGGGAGGCTCTTCGAATTTAACGGGCGCTCGTTCGAAGAGCTTTCCATGGAGGCCTCCGGTGCGAACCATAATGAGAAACTCTTCCTCGCTGCGAGTCTGCAGGAAGCGCAGCAGGTCACTACGGGAGCCGCCGACCGGCGGGTAGATGATCACGACGGGCAGGCACGGCTCGTATTCACGTGTTTATCAGCAATGCAGGTCTGCGGGAGGGTACTGAGCTTCAGCGTCTGCGACTCGAAGGTGTGAAGTCAACCGAGGCAGGAACTTCTTCCCAGTCATGCAACTGATTCCTGCCTAGGCGACAACTCTGCCCGCAGTCGATCTGCGGCCCCTTCTTCCCTAGAAGCCGGTCTCCTCTTCGCTATTTGTTGGAACGTGCCAGGCAGAATTAGGATTTAGAATCTACTCAAAGTCAGGCCATTTTGTGAAGCAAACCCAGTTCACACTGATCTTCCTCATTACGCTGTTCGTGCTAGCCCTTGCGGTCGCGATCTTGATCTTCTGGGTGTTCCTGCAGCCGGTGGCGTTCGCCATCATTCTAAGCGTTGGCCTGTATCCCTTACAGATCCACATGCAACGATGGGTAAAGAGCTCGAGCAGCGCTGCCCTGCTGTCAACCCTCGTGGTGCTTCTGATCCTGGTATTGCCGGCAGGCTTGACCGCAGCGTCTGTGGGTTCGGAGATGGTGTCGATGGGTAGGCGCCTCTCGGAAAGAAGCCGGGAGCTGGGGGGTGTCAAACAGCTGGCCTCCGAAACCTTGCAGAAACCGTTGGCTTGGCTGACCCGCCACGTCGACCTGGAGAGGACTGGGATTCAAGACTGGCTGAATCAATTGCCGGCAAGGACTAGCGGGATCCTGGTATCAGGAGGCACGTGGGCTGTAAGCGGCTTCGCCGGATTTGCCGGTCAAACCGCGGTCACATTCTTTGTCCTGTTCTTTCTCTTTCGCGACGGCCCTCTGCTGCTGGAACGAATCGCTTCTTTGATGCCCTTACGCGAGGCTCAAGTCGACCGGCTGTTCACGGGAATGCGCAACAGTATCATCGCGAACCTGTACGGCATTCTCGCCGTCGGGATTGTGCAGGGTACGCTGACAGGAGTGGCTCTCAGCATACTCGGGATTCCCGCGCCGCTACTGCTCGGAGTCCTTGCTGGCTTTTCATCCATGGTTCCCCTGGTGGGGACCGCCTTGGTGTGGCTGCCTGCAGCCATCTATCTCTTGGCACGAGTCTCGGTGTGGAAGGGTGTCGCCCTGCTACTTTGGGGCGCGCTTGTGGTGGGAACCTCTGACCACATTGTGAGGCCCCTGATTGTGAAGGGAAAGGTCAAGATTCACCCGCTCTTGCTTCTGTTTTCGATCTTGGGGGGATTGCATGTCTTCGGATTCCTCGGGATCTTCATCGGGCCCCTGGTGCTGTCACTGCTGAGCGCACTGGTGGAAATCCTGCGGGAGGAGGTCCGCCTGCAGCGGATAGGATGATGCCTTCCCCAGCCGCCCATCGTGGACTCGCTGACCCAGGCTTCCGAACGGCCAAAACGTTGAATATCCTTCCCTTCCTCCTTCGTCATGAGACTCGGTGTGCCGCGGTTGGCAACCGGATCGATGCGGCCAGAACACTGAATGTACGAACACCAACGACTTCATGCCGTCCCCCGAATCCTGCCATCCTGAGATGGGATCCCCTGAACGCCGGCTACACCCACAGGGCTTTGGAGGCCCGTGCCCTGGGTATCCTGTCGCCCCCCCTGAAATCCGTTCCGATTGCCTTTCAGCAGAAACGTCGGTTTGACCAAGAGGAGCAGTTATACTAATGAGCTTTCTATTCGGAGGCCTCGACCATGATGAACCGCCGCACTTTTCTTGGTGGCGTCACCGCCGCCACCATCCTCGCCCGCCGCTTCAGTTGGGCCGCCACCGAGCACAAGATCGAGAAGATCGGACTCCAGCTCTATACCGTGCGGGGCCTTATGCAGCAGGATTTCGAAGGCACCATCGCCCAGGTCGCCGCCATTGGCTACGAAGAGGTTGAGTTCGCTGGTTACTTTGATCGCTCGCCCAAAGAGGTCCGGTCCATCCTTGACCGCAACCGTCTCACCTCCCCCTCCACGCATGTCGATTATGAAGTCCTGGGCGAGCGGTGGCCGAAGGAAATCGAAACTTCAAAGATTATCGGCCAGAGTTACATAATCTGCCCCTGGATCCCAGAGGAGGTTAGAAACCAGCCCGACGGCTGGAGGCGCGCCGCCGAAACCTTCAACCGCGCCGGCGAAGTCAGCAAGAAGGCCGGCATTCAGTTCGGTTACCACAATCATTGGTTTGAGTTCTACCCGGTGAATGGCAAGCGCCCCTATGATTTTCTGCTCGAAGAGTGCGACCCCAACCTGGTTACGATGGAAATGGACCTGTGCTGGATTGAGGTGGGCGGCGGAGACCCGCTCGATTACTTCAATCGCTACCCCGGTCGTTTCCAGTTAGTACACGTCAAGGATGTCAAGAAAATCCCCACCGGAAAGGAGTCCGGCGGCCAGGATTTCGGCTCTTCCCTGCCCGGCATGACCGAAGTGGGAAGTGGAGTCATCGACTGGAAGATGATCTTCGCGCAATCGGACAAAGCCGGCATCAAACATTATATCGTCGAGCATGACAACCCCAAGGCCCCATTCGACAGTATTCGTACCAGCTTCACTTACCTGAAGCAATTGCGGTTCTAAGCTCGTAGTCGGAGCCTGTACGCCACCTATATCAGGCTTGAGAGGATTCGCCCGCGGCCGGAGGTCTTGTCGACAGGAATCAAGAGGGATTCCACTCGACGTTTCCGCAGCCTCAACCCTGGGGTCTTCCCGGCGAGCCTCAGACGGGTGCTACCGTCCCCTATTGCGGTTGCTTTGCTGCCGTCTTCTCGGTCACGAACCTTCGGAAGAAACTGTCACTCTTCCACTCCGGACGCTCTGGATCGTTGGCAACCTTTACCGTCAAAGCCTGCACGATGTCCTCGAATTTGCCAGCCGCATTGAGATCGACGGGCTGATTCAAGTCGTCCGAGGGGGCGTGGTATCGCTCAGTCAGCCATTTCTTGGCGACCTCGGCTTCCGGTGAGCCGGGCCGGTATCCGACTTTCATCGCGATCGAAGGGATTCCCTGACGGATGAAGCTGTATTGGTCGCTGCGGATGAAGATGTTGCGCAGCGGCTCTGGATCGGGCTGCACTTCCACTCCTTCTGACTGTGCCACCTGCTGGACCATGTCGCCCAGGTTCGATTCCGCAAGCCCGTAAACCGTGAGAATTCTCAAGGGAATGATTGGCAGAAACATGTCCGTGTTGATATCGGCCACCATGGACTTCCTCGGCACGGTGGGATTCGAGGCAAAGTACTTCGATCCCAGCAGCCCTTTCTCCTCCGCCGTTACGAACACAAACAGTACCGAACGCCCCAGCTTGGCATGAGTACGTCGCAGCGAGTTGGCGATGTCCAGGTTCAGAGCGCAACCGGAGGCGTTGTCCATTGCCCCGTTGTACAGGTTGTCGCCGTTGATGGGCTCGCCAATGCCAAGGTGGTCCATGTGCGATGACAGCACGACATACTGATCTTTCAACTTGGGATCGCTGCCTGGGAGCTTGGCAATCACATTTGCCGATTCGACATCCTGGTGGATTATCGTGGCTCGTGCTTGGATGGTGGCAGGCAATGGGAATCGGGGCAAGGGCTTGCGATCTTTCGCCATTGCGGCAAGCTCATCAAAGCTATGGCCGGAACCCTGGAGCAGTTTCTCCGCGTGCGCGGGATTGAAGATGACCACCAGCCCCATGCCGCTCGTCTCGTCGAGTTCAGGATCCGCCAGGGTCATGCTGGGTCGCGCGCGCGCCAGCGTCATGCGGCCCCAGGGAATATCCATGGATGCAGGATTTGGAATCGAGATGATCCCAACCAGACCTGCCTCGCGCACGGTCTTATAGCGCTCGGCAGCGGATTGATAGTGGGAAGCCAAGGCCGTGGGGATGTCCGCCGGAGATCCCGTGATCATGACTGCGACCTTGCCTTTGAGATCGAGCCCGGCATAGTCGTCATAATTCTTCTCTGGAATGCGCAGGCCGTATCCTACGAACACCATCGGTGCATCGACTTCAGGGGCTAGCTCCACGCGCGTGCTGAAGAACGCATCCTCTCCCAACACTAATGGTTCCTTCACGCCATTGCGCACCAGCGCCAGGCTCGACGCGGATTCGTCGATCTGGCGACTGACCAGTTTCAC
>JASHSL010000485.1 GCA_030040855.1 Terriglobales bacterium | reverse complement strand
GCCCCGCCGCCAACACCAGAAGGACCAACATGGCAAACACACCCAAGGCGCGAAGGGCGCGTTTCCGCCGAGCGGTAACACCCGCGATCATTCCGAGACAGGGGACGAGTAGAGCATAGTTCGGCTGATACGAAGATGGCTGACGCCTCCGCAACGCCGCATTGACCACGGTTGTACGGATGGTGTATAGCGTGACTGGCGTACCTCCAGGAACGATGGAGAAGACCGTGCCACAGCCGTTGGCTCTGCACTGCCCCCGGCGACGGTTGTGCCTTAGAATTTCCCGTTAGTGCCTTGGATCAGCCCGTTAGGCCCGGAGCCGTCAGTTCCGTCGAAGCTGTGTAGCGTGGTCAGCGTGCCGGTGGGAGTGATTTCGAAGATCGTGCCACAGCCATTGCAGAGGAACAGGGGATCCCGTTGGCACCGCCGTAGACGGTCGGGCCATAGAAGTTCCCGTCAGTGCCTTGAATCAGCCCGTTAGCCGTGGAGCCGTCGGTTCCGTCGAAGCTGTGCAGCGGGTTGAAGGTTTGCGCCGGCGATGCGATCGGGGTGGTCGCAGTCCAAAGCACACAAAGGATGCAAGCTATCCTTGGTGAGCCAAGCCTCCCCATTTTTCCCTCGCTTGCTCAGGGCTCGGTTGAAACTTCCAGTAGTACTTTCGCACGCCTATTGCAAAATGTGAAGAATATGGATCGGAAGAAAACTTGAGGATAGATTTTGCTCTCACAAAGCACCCGGCGCGAGGTGTTGGCTGACTTCGTTGGGAAGGAAAGTCTTAACCGGATGGCAATCTTTGGGATCGATGCTAAGGTTCACTTTCCCATTGATCTATTTCTGGACCCGGCATGGGAACCTTTTCATTTGATTTCGCGGGCGGCAGGCCCTGAGATGACAGTTACGGAGGCCGAGGATTGAATTCCCGTCGCCATTCGCGGATGGTGCCCAAACTTTCCTATCCTTAATTTGCCCTATTCTCGCCGCAGCGCGGTCATCGGGTCCACGCGGCTCGCCCGCCGCGCCGGCACGAAACTTGCCGCCAGCGCCGCTGCGCTTAGCAGCATCGTGACCATTGCCAGAGTCAGCGAATCAAGAGGGCGCATACCATTTACCGAGTCGACCAGTACGCGCGCACTAACAAACGCAAGCAGAAGCCCCACGCCAACCCCAGCGAAAACCATTCCCAAGCTCTGCCGCAGCACCATTCGGTGGATGCTCGCAGGCGTAGCTCCCAATGCCATGCGCACCCCGATCTCGGGTACGCGCTGACCCATCAAGTAAGCCAGAACGCCATAAATTCCAACGCACGCGAGCAGCAAAGCCAGCCCCGCGAATATCCCGAACAGCAACAGTAGAAAACGTTGCTGCGCAACGGATTCGCTTGCCAACTGGTCCATGGTGCGCACTTCATAAAGCACTTGATCGGCGGTGGCGCCGCGCACGCCATATTGGAGCGATTGAACCACGCTCAAGGGCGCGACACTCGTCCGCACCGCCATCGACATAAGTTCCGACCAGCGCCGCAGGAGCGGGTCCGCCACTTGCGCGAATGGGTAGTAAAATTCGGCACGCACCTGAGCTTGATCGTCACGCGCCAGCCCCCAATACCGCACATGGCCTACGACGCCGATGATCTGGGCCACATCTGCAACATCGGACCCTGACGAGAAAGGGCTGCTATTGCCCGCCAGCCACAGATGCTTGCCGACGGGATCCTCCGCCCCAAATGTGCGCTGCGCCAGAACCTCATCGATCACTAGGACCGGCTCTGTGCCCAACCGATCCGAATCGTTGAAGAACCGGCCCTTGAGCAGGGGAATGCCCATGACCTTCAGATAATCGGGGGTCACGCTGGTCGCTAGCGCAAGTGGCATCTCGCTTGCCGGTGGCAGGGCCGGGTTCGACCAATACCCTACTTGGTTGTTGCCCTCCCTCATCGGAACCGTATCCACCAGCGCCACCGACTCTACTCCGGGGACGCTCCGTGCGCTATCGAGCACCTCCCGCCAAGCCATGCGCGTCTTCGGCGGATCCGTGACGACGCCCGGTGACAACGCCATGCGCGTTACCAACAGGTTCTCGGTTCTCACACCTGGATCGAGAGAGGATAGCCATAGCACGGTCCGCCCCAGCATCCCAGCCGCAACGAGCAGCACCACCGCAATCGAAATCTCAGATACGACGAACGTGCTCTGTACGCGCGACCTTCCAGTTACGGCGCGCCCTCCCTCGCGCAACATTTGGTCCAGTTCACGCGCCGGCGCACGCATGCCAGGAGCCAAGCCGAAAAGTATCCCGGTGAAGAGCGACACAGCGATGGCAAACGTCAAAACGCGCCAATCGAGCCTCACTTCGTCAGCCCGCGGCAAGTTGCCCGGCCACATGGCTATGAATGGGTGAACACCCACGATTGCGCAGAGTGTTCCGAGGGTTCCACCGGCAACGCCGAGCACCGCGCTTTCCGTGAGCCATTGTCT
This sequence comes from Terriglobales bacterium, assembly GCA_030040855.1. Lineage (GTDB taxonomy): Bacteria > Acidobacteriota > Terriglobia > Terriglobales > Acidobacteriaceae > JAFAGX01. Next base: position 18,339 of record JASHSL010000485.1, on the reverse strand, counting down.
GACCAGCCTTCCCCTGCTCGCACCCAGGGCCGCGCGCATTGCCACTTCGCGCTCACGCGAAACTGCTCGCGCCAGCAGCAGACTGGCTACGTTCGCGCAGGCGATGAGCAGCACCAAACTGACTGCTCCAAACAGCAGCCACAAGGTCGCACGTGCCTCTCCGACGTCCGGACGCAGCGGCGCTGCCGGAAAATTTCGGCCTTTATTTGATTGCGGATACTCCGCTGCCAGGTGACGCGCAACCATCCCCAGTTCCGCTTGTGCGTTCGTAAGTGTGGCACCAGGCCGCAACCGGGCCACAACCTGGATTCCCGGATGCCGGTCGCGCATCCGCATGCTCGGTGATGCGTCCTGTCCGAGCACTGTAAACACATCTCCTTCATCCTGATTCAGTCGAAAACCCGGATTCGTGATTCCCACAATCGTGTAAGACTTGCCGTCTAGCCTGAGCGGCCTGCCCAGTGCCGCCGTGCTACCGGTGAACCGCCGCTGCCACAAACCGTAGCTAATAATCGCCACCGGCATGGCCCCTAACCGGTCTTCCTCGGGCAAGAAAGTGCGCCCGCGAAAAATCGGAACTCCTAACACGGAAAACAGATCCGACGAAATCTCGAAGCCATCAACGTACTCGGCTCCTCCATCTAGGGTGACGGTCCCTCCGCTATATCGCCACGCTGCCAGATCCAGGGTACGGCTCTCGTGCTTGCAGTCGAGGTAATTCGAGTAGGAAAATGCCCATAGGTTGCCGTACTGATTGCTCCAGTCCGTCTTTTCCTCGAGCCTAACCAACGTATCGGGCTGCGCGTACGGCAGCGGCTTTAGCAAAACTCCATTCACCAGCATGAACATCACCGTGGTTGCGCCGATCCCCGCAGCAATCGTCACCAGCGCGACCGTGGTAAATCCTGGGTTCTTCCGGAGCACTCGCAGCGCGTATCGGACATCCTGCGCCAAATCCTCGACCCAAAGCGTCCCGCGCGCATCGCGGCACTTTTCCTTCACCTGCTCGAGACCGCCAATCGCCAGCCGCGCTTGTCGTTTTGCTTCGCCCGGATCGACGCCGCGCTCTATCAATTCCGCCTCATGCCGCTCGAGGTGATAACGCAACTCTTTCTCGAGCCGCTCCTCCATTGTTTTGCGCCGGAACAAACGCTGCCACCAACTCATCCTTATACCTCTTTACGAAAGCAACGCCAGACCGGCCGGCAGCGAATGCGTCAGCGGTCGCGTTTCTAAAGAATCCAACAAAGCTGCCCTGTTCTGGCTTCTACTTTGCCTCATTCCCCTTCCGACATCCTCAGAATCAACCCCACCGCCTGGGCCAAGCGCTCCCAACTCGCCGCCTCTGTTTCGAGCTGGGCGCGACCTTTCTTCGTCAAGCGGTAAAACTTCGCCTCACGTCCCGTCTCCGATTCCTGCCAGTCCGCGGCGAGAAAGCCTCGATTCTCGAGCCGGTGCAGCGCGGGATACAGAGACCCTTGCGGCACTTGCAGCACGTCACAGGAAACTTGCTGCAACCGTTGCGCGATGGCATACCCATGCACGGGTCCCAACGCCACAGTCTTCAGGATCAGCAAGTCCAGCGTCCCCTGAGGCAGATCGGATTTTTCACTCATTTTTCGCATACCTCGAGCTTCTGCATATTAGTCCCCAAACGTGTAGAAGGTCAAGGTATCGCCGAAATGGCTAGGGCGTCAGTTTCGTCCGCGTTACGCTGGGATTCGCTGACCGGCGCGGCCAGCTGAAAGATGGCAGGGACAGAGCTAAGCGGTTAACAGCGTGGCTGCAGATTCCACCTTCAGTACGTTTCATTGTTTCCTCGATTGGGGCACGTTGTCGTGCTCCAGCTGGTCGAAGTAGCTTTCGAGCACCCGATTTTCCTCTTTGCAGATTGCCGGGTCAGCCTCTTGCGTGTTATGCACACCGGTACACGAGTTGTTAAAAAATGGCTTAAGTCGTAGTTTCGTGCCATGCCGCGATACGGAAAGCATGGCTAAGGCTTACTAAGGACATTCCAAAGGGGCAACACGCTATTAAAAACAGTACCGGCTTCCGAGTCCCTCGGTCTTTTGCCCCTTGAGGAGGGGATCCTCCCGCTCCGGCCTCAGCCTCGGTCGCATCTGGCTTTTCATCTACAATTGGGCCCTGTATTGGCTGTCCGCCACCCTGGGAAGGCTCCGCAAGGATGCCTAGCGGGGGGTTGTCGAGGGAACGAGAACATGAAACTTCGAGACATTGCTTCTGCCTTGAGCGCGCGCCTGGAGAATGGCTCGCCGGACACCAACATCACTGGCGTTGCCAGTATCGACGAAGCGAGTCCGGGCCAAATCACCTTCGTGGCCAATCCCAGATATGCCGCCGCTGCTAGGGTGACCCAAGCTTCGGCCGTCATCCTCTCGGAGGAGTTCCCGGCCGTGTCTACCGCCATGCTGCGCACCAAGGATCCCTACTGGGCCTTCGCACGCTGCGTTGAGTTGTTTTATGAGGCGCCACGCTATCCGCCCGGGGTACACCCCACCGCCGTCATTCACGCCTCGGCCAAAGTCGGAGCCAACCCACATATCGGGCCCTACGTCGTGGTCGAGGAAGGCGTGGAGATCGGCAACCATGCGGTATTGCTGGCGCATGTGGTCATTTATCGCGCGGCCAAGATCGGTGACAACTTCTTTGCCCATGCCCATGCGGTGGTACGCGAGCACTGCCGGTTAGGCAACCATGTCACCTTGCAGAATGGCGCCATTATCGGGGGCGACGGTTTTGGTTTTGCCAAAGACAACTCCGGACACTGGTACAAGATCCTCCAGTCCGGGCCTGCGGTTCTCGACGATGACGTGGAAGTGCAAGCGAACGCCTGCGTGGACCGCGCCAGCCTCGGCCGGACGCACATCGCGCGCGGGGCGAAAATTGACAACCTGGTACAAGTCGGACATGGTTCGAGCGTCGGCCAGGACAGCTTGCTCTGCGCCCAGGTCGGACTGGCCGGTTCAACCAGGGTAGGAGACCGCGTCATACTGGCGGGACAGGTGGGAGTAGCCGGCCACTGTAAGATTGGCGACGGCGCCATGGCAACGGCACAAAGTGGAATTCCGAGCGATGTCCCTGCAGGCGAGGTCGTCAGTGGTTACCCGGCTATCGAAAACAAGCGGTGGCTGAAGTGTGCTGCGCTCTTTGCCAAGCTGCCGGAGATTGCAAAAGCTGTCAGGGCAAGAAAGCAGTGAAGCCGACTGCGCGCCATCCGGCTACTTCCGTTTCACCCGATTCCCTGTTCCCCTGGCGACTTCACTCCCAGCTCTCCGGGTGAACCCTCGGCCTCGGCGGGCTGCAATTCCCGAGGCAGCCCGCGGTTGATGGCGCGTCGCACTTTCTCCATCAAGCCCTCTCGACTCTCAAAATCGCGCGGCTCGATCGGTTCATGAAAGAATACCCTCACCTCACCCGGCGTGATCCCAAAGCGCCCCTTGGGCATGACCAAATGCGTGCCGGAGATGGTTATGGGCACCACCGGCACTCCCGCTTGCAGGGCCAAGTAAAAAGGGCCCTTTTTAAAAGGCAGTAACTTCCCATCCGACGAACGTGTGCCTTCGATATAGACGGTCATACTGATGCCTCGGCGGACGACTTCAGTCGCGATTTCGACGGCGGCAATTCCGGCCTCCCGATCTCCGCGATCGACCGGGACCAAGTCTCCGATTCTCATCACCGTCCCTAAGATTGGGACGCGAAACAGCTCCCTTTTAGCCATCACCGAGGTGCGTTGCGGAATCAGGGGCAGCAGCAGCGGGGGATCAATATTGGAGGCATGGTTGGACATGAAGAGATAGGTTCGCGCCGTATCAATTTTCTCGAGCCCGATGGTCCGCACGCGGATCCCCGCGAGTCGGATGCCGACGAATGCTCCCCACATGCAGGCGCGATAGAGAACCCGCACATCGCCGGTGAGGAGCGTCCAGGGAATCAAGACCAGAGCGGTGATGGGCAAGGTGAGTCCCCAAAAGGCCAGCATCGCCGTGGTGCGGATCACGGATGAGCCTCGCCAAGAGCCAGGGGCTCGCCGCGCAACCAGCTGGCGCGACAGGCTTTCTGCTGCTCAGAAAGGTCTCCGCGGTCTCGCAGTTCAAAATCAACCCGCTCCCGCGACCCCGCCTGAAAGTGCAGATCGCGCTGGCCCGCCCGCCCGCTCACGCGCAGGTTCAGGGTTTCTCCCGGTTTAAGCTGCTCGAGTGTCTGGCGAAGGCTGGCATCGGCCGGCTGGCCATTGACGGTTAAAATCAGGTCGCCCACCGCCAGCCCAGAGCGCTCGGCCTCGCTCAGGGGAGCAACCGCTAGCACCGTAGTCGGGCCGGCCAACGGGCGGTCGACGGTAAAACCGGGATCGACTACCGCCACCCGGGTTTCGGTCAATTCCAAGCCGACCACCCTGAAGAAATCGTTCCAGGGGAGTTCCTCTGTGCCCGCTACGTAGCGCTCGAAGAAGGAGGCGAAACCGGAACCGCTGACCGCCTCAGCCGCCTCTTGCACCCCGCGAGAATCGGGAAAGAAGCGGTTTTGCCGAGCGTAGTTCTGGTTCATCCAGCGCAAGACCTCACGCAGCGAGGTGCGGCACTCGGTTCGCTTGCGGAGCTCGAGATCGAGCAGGATACCGACTAAGAAGCCCTTGTTGTAATAGGAGACGCTACGCGCGGGATCCTGATAGTACGGGTAACCTTCGAGCCAAGCGCCGAGGCTCGAGGCCTCGGCGGATTGCGTGAGGTGCGCGGGTCTTTCCTCGATCTCCTGGACTTCCCGCGCAAGGTCCTTGCGGAAGCCTGACTCGTTCTTCCGCCCGGCACGCAGCATGCCGTATTCACCAACCGTACTGGTGACACCTTCGCTGAACCAGAGGGCGGTCGAGTAATTCTCTTTGCTGTAATCGATAGGCTCGAGTGATTGAGGCCGAATGCGCTTGACGTTCCAGCGATGGAAGAATTCGTGGGCGGTTACCTCCGCGAGGGACTCGGGATCTTCGGCCAGAGAATGGGCGCTCTCGTCAATCGCCATGGAATCGGCGTGCTCCATCCCGCCGTAGCCACGACCCCGGGGAAAGTGGTAGATGAAAAGGTAGGAACCGGACGGCTGATCGTCCATCCAGGAAGTTTCCGCGGCAACAATGCCTTCATCGATAGCGGCGATCTTCTCGATGTCGTAGTCGGCGGGATCGGCATCGATGATGACGCGGTAGTGGCCGCGGCCCAGCTCGAAATCCGTTTCCCGGAAGGTACCGATTTCTACCGGGGCGTCCACCAGACGATCGTAATTTTCGGCGCGGAAGCCGGCCTCGTCGGAACCCGGTAAGGCGGTGGCGATCTTCCACGCCGGGGGGACATTCCGGAACCCCAGCTCAATCGGATGGGAGCGCAGATCGACGGGATAGATAAGGATCTCCGCCAAATTGAAAAATGCATGCTGCCCATTGAGTTGGGCGCCGAAAGGACCCGGATCATTGGCGAAGGTCTCATATTCGATCTCCGCGCCCCCGGCGGCCTGCGCTATGTGCCATCGACTGGGATCGAGGGGAGAGACCGGCAGGGAGTTGCCGCGCTCATCCCGCCGATGAACCCAATTGACATACTGGGCAAAGTCCCGAATGCGATAGAGCGCGTTCCACACCGGCAGCTGGAGCTCATGCTCTGCCGCACCGGGTGGGATGCGGAGCTCAACCCGCACTAAATGCCGAGCCGGGTCGGCCAGCACCACGGTGTAGCGAAGCGAGGCTTGCGAGGGCGGGGAGGGAGCGCTTTCGGCTGGGGCCGTGGCGAGCAGCGTTCCACAGAGCAGAATGCCCAGCCCAACCACCCGAAGAGCCGCGCGCGCAACCGGATCGCAGCCTGCGCTTGACGCTGGCCGAATCACGATCGGAGGCGAGCCCCAGTCATCTCGCTGCGAGGGGTGTCGGCCGCCAAACGCTCGAGGCGCCGGGGCAATTTTTCGTAGATTCCCCCAAAGCCCCCGTTCGAGAGGATGGCCACGACATCTCCCGGACGCAGTTCGGGAGCGACGGCTGCGATGATGTCATCCACCGCGGGTGCGAGGCGGGCGCGGCGACCCTGTTTTTCGATGTCGGCCTGCAGCGTTGCGAGATCCAGCCTTTCGGATGCGGGGATGACCTCGGACTGGAACACGTCGGCGACGACCACTTCATCGGCCATGGCTAAACTCTTCGCCAAATCTCTCTGCAGGACGTTTCGCCGGAGGGTGTTCGATCGCGGCTCGAGAATCACCCACAGGCGTGCCCCCGGATAACGCGCCCGCAAGGCCTCGAGTGTGCTCCGGATGGCCGTGGGATGATGCGCAAAGTCGTCAATGATGGTCACTCCCCGCACCACGGTTCGCACCTCCAAGCGGCGCTTGACCCCTTGGAAAGTTTGCAAGGCGGCGCGGATTTGATCGGGCGAAATCGCGTGCCCCGCGGCCAAGGCGGCGGCCGCGGTCGCGTTCCACACGTTATATTCGCCTGCCATGGCAAACTCGAAATCCGCCCAGTAGGCTCCCTCCTTCCATAGCGACCAGCGGGTGTCCTTGGTTCCCAGATGAAGATCGCGGATCTGCCACTGCGCCCCCTGGCGACCGTAGCGCTCGACAGGACAGAACGGGCGGGCCAGGCAACGCTCCAGGCTTTCCCCGGAATCGAAGGCCACGATGCGCCCCCGCCGCGGCACCAGGTTCACCAGCCGCTTGAAAGCGGTTTCGACCGCGTCCAAGTCTCGGTAGATGTCGGCATGATCGAACTCGACCGAGGTGAGGATCACCTCATCGGGAAAGTAATGGAGAAACTTCGGGCCTTTGTCGAAGAAGGCAGTGTCGTATTCGTCGCCTTCGAGAATGAAATGCTCTCCCTTGCCCAGTTGAAAGCTGCTTTGAAAATTTTCCGCTATGCCTCCGATCAGGAACGAAGGCTTCCGACCGGCGCTCTCGAAAATCCACGCCAGCATCGATGTGGTGGTGGTCTTGCCGTGCGTGCCGGCCACCACCAAGACTTGTTTTCCCATGAGAAACTCGTCATGCAGAATCTGGGGCAGAGAGCAGAAGGGGATGCGCTGGTCGAGCACATGCTCCAGTTCCGGGTTGCCGCGGGAAATCGCGTTGCCAATCACCACCAGATCCGGCCGCGGCTCCAGGTTTTTGCTGTCGAAGGGTTCGTTCACCCCAATCGACAAGGAACGCAGAAAATCCGACATCGGCGGATACGCCGCCCGATCCGAACCGGTAACACGAAAGTCGCGCTGCTTGAGCATGCCCGCGAGCGAGGCCATGGCGGTTCCGCAGATCCCAATCAGATGAATGTGCCGGTTCTTGTCACCCACTTGCTTTTCACCCTCCGCTCAAAATGCACAACCTTACGTCGGCTTGCGAGCCGGCTTCTTGTCGCCCTTCGTGGCGGCGATGGCTTCTCCTCCGGCCGTCGAGGCTTCGAGAACCCTGAGGCTCACCCCTTCCGCGCCTGCCTCGAGCGCTGCGCGCACCCCCAGGGGAAGCGTGACCAGCTCCCGGGACACATGGCCTGAACGCAGCCCAAAGGCCACCGGCACTCCCAGATCGCCAACGATTCTTAGAATTACCTGCTCCACACTATAAGGCTGATCTTTCGTCTGCATGCAATCGAGCATCTCGCCAAATACCATTCCTTGAACTCCCTGAAGTTTCCCCGCCAGTTTCAACTGCATGAGCATGCGGTCGATCTGAAATGGCTTGACTGCGATATCCTCGAGAAACAGGATGGTCCCTTCGGTATGGACTTCATAGGGGGTTCCAATCGATGCCACCAGCATGGACAAGCAGCCCCCATAGAGCACGCCTTCCCCTGAACCTTCCACTAATACTTTCAGGGGAGAGGAGTCTTCCAAACTCCACCCCGCGCTGCCCCCTAAGGCGGCCTCCCAGCTCGGAACATGGACTCCCTCGGGATGAGAGAAATCTTTTGTCACCATAGGACCATGAAAGGTGACCATGCCCAGGGCATCGGCAAAGTAGGTTAACAGAGTGGTTATGTCGCTGTAGCCGACAAAGATCTTCGGATGGCACTTCAGCCGCTCAAGGTCAAGTTCCTCGAGCAGGTAATTGGTGCCGTAGCCGCCGCGCGCGCAAACCACGGCGTCGACATCGGGCCGGACAAACATCTCCTCGAGCTCGCGCGCCCTCCGTCCGACGGAGCCGGCGAAGTACAAATCTTCATCGAAGATGGAGGGTAAAAACGAGGTTCGGTAACCCATCTCGTGCAGGCGCCCCCGGCCCGCTTCGAGCAAATCGCGTTTGATATTGCTGGCCGGCGCAATGATTCCGATCGTATCTCCGGGTTGAAGAGCGGGCGGCTTGACCCGTACCATCGGCGGCGTAGCTGGCATATAGGCAGTCTAACCGAAGAATTCTCCCTGACAGATCAACTCGGCGGATCCGCGCAAGAACACTTGTTCTTCCCAGCGCACGATCTGCACTCCCCCTGGGGTGTGAACCTCGACCGGGGAGTCCGCTTTCTTTTCGACCATCGCAGCCACCGCGGCAGCACACGAACCGGTTCCGGACGACCGCGTCTCGCCCACCCCGCGCTCAAAAATTCGAACATCGACGTGGTTGCGATCGTTGATGGTTACGAGTTCAATGTTAATCCCATGCTTGAATTCATGGTGGCGTCCGATTTCGAGTGCCTGCTGCTGCCATCCGGCAACGAAGGTGCTGACGAAGATGACGAAATGAGGGTTGCCGAGGGAAACCGGGATGCCGCGCACATCGCCGCGCGAGAGCGGGATGAGCAGCTCCTCGCCCACTTCGGGTTCCCCCATGGCAAGTTCAAATTCGTATTGTTTCTCGTGGCGCGAGATCAAGGTACAAGTCTTGAGGCCCGCCCCGGTGCGGATCACAATTTTTTGTTTTGCTTGTTGCCAGCACAGATACGCGGCCACACAGCGAGTTCCATTGCCCGACACTTCCGCTGGGCTTCCGTCGGCGTTGAACAAACTTGCGCGCACATCCGCACCATCGGTTGGAAACAGCCATTCGACACCGTCGGCGCCCACTCCCTGGTGGCGGTCCGCAAGGCGCCGGCTGAAGGCTGCGAGATCGGCAGGGGCGTAGACACCGTCGAGAATGAGGAAATCGTTGCCGCAGGCGCTCGCCTTGACAAAAGGCACCCCTGAGGAGTTCATGCCGGCTCGACCGGTCCGAGACCGAGCGCGCGGGTACGCCCAGGCTCCGGTGGCTCTGGTGGTAATCCGGCACGCTCAGAATCAAGCCGAACGTGCTTCATGAAGGCGCGAGATCCTTGGTTCCCCACCCTGCCGCGATTCTTGACAAGCTCGGGGATGGGGACGAAATTCGACATGAGACGTGGATTGGGCTGGATTTTATCACCAACCCGCTGGTTCGGACGCTCGAGGAACAGGTGTTAGACTCGGCACGCGATCCGGTGGCGTCATTCGTGGCCCGGGCGATGTGTCCAGTAAATGGTAGCCGGCGCTTGTCCCTGGGTGTGGATCACGACGAGCGAAACCAAGTCGCGGCGTTCAACTTTTTCGGCAACCGGGTCTTGATCGATCGCAATCACGTAATCCGCATAGTGCGCGGGATTCGCCAGGGCTCTCTCCCACAATCCTTCTGGGTCGGTGGGTTTCTTCCATGGTCGGTGGTTGCCTTCGTTGATGACGCGGCGCAGGGGAATGCCTGCATCTTGGAGAGCACCCACGTGATCACCGAGGTACATGAGCAAATCAGAATTTGCCGGCAACTTGACCAGCGTCTGTGCCAGCTCCTTCTCCAAGGCAATGCGGCCGCGGGAGTTCGACCAAGCCTCCCGGTAGCAGATGGGCTGAGCCTTCCACACCTCCCCGTAGCTGGCCGCCACCAGCGCCAAGCACCCGACGACGATCGCAGCTTTCATCCAGCTTGGCCGGGCGCAATCGAGCCCGTACGCAATCGCTACCGCAGCCAGCACGGCAAAGCCGGGAATGAGTTCGGTGCCAAAGCGCACGTTGTAATACGAGAAAGGCCACCATTCGGGGAGAAAAATGGGGATGCTGCCGTATGCGACCGAAAGCACATAAAACGGCAAGGGGATCCCTAGCAGCAGCAAAGGCCAGCGTCTTCGCCGAAACAGCACCACGACGATGGTCCCTGCGAGCAGCACTCCGAGCCAAACTTTCTCGAATCCTCCTTCTGCCATGTTGTTCTGGGCAGCCCTTAGAAAATAGCTGAATGAGACCCCAAGATCATGCCACCCGGGATGAGGGGAAGATCCGAAGAGTGCCGTTTTCTGCTCGATGGCGCGAGCCGAATACGGACCGCTCAGAAACTCCAGGGGATTGCGGTAGACGAGCGTGTTGTACCCGAGCCAGAGGAGGGGCACGGCTGCGGCCAGCCCCAGGAAGCGAGCCAGGCTCCGGCCCAACGCCGCGCGGTTCTGTGGGGAGCTAAAGATCACCCACGACACCGCCAGACTCATCCCCCCCGCCAGGAACCATCCGTCGTAGCGGGTGAGACAGGCCCCCGCCAGGCACCAGCCGCACTTCCGCAACGTGGATCCCGCCTGCTCTTGCTCGAATCTCGCAGCGGCCTGGCAAAACTCGCTGCCGTAGACGACCGACCAGATAAACAGAGCCGAGTAGAGGACTTCGGTCATGGCCGTGGTCTGGAGGTACAAGAGGTTGGGATTGGCGGCGTAAATGGCGGCCGCCAGCCAAGCCGCGATGCGGGTGGCACCCGGGGTTTCGTCCCGCTCCCCTGACCAGCCCCGTACCAGGCGAAAGATTCCCGCGGTGCCGAACACGTAAGCGCACATCGAAGGGATGCAGCCAGCCACGCCGGTCCGCCAGGCGGCATCGGACAACAGGAACGGAATCATCAGCACATGGGGGAGGGGCAGCCAAACCGTGCCCAACTGCAATGGTCCGGGGGTCCGGGAATCAAGGACCCGGCGGGCGATATTAATATGGGCGACGGCGTCGCCGTAAAGCAGCAGGTCAGCGTGGCGAAAATAGTAGAGAAAGGAAAACAACGAGGCAGCGGCTGCGATTTGAGTCACGAGCGTGACCTCGCGGTCCCAGCCGTCCCTAGGCGGCCGACTCATTCCAGGTGGGTCAATTCGCGAAATGCTTGAAATCTCCCCTCGATCTCCTCTCGCGTGAGGGATTGAAGCCGCTCGGTGCCGAAGCGCTCCACGGCAAAGGAGCCCATCACCCCGCCGTAGAAAAGAGCGCGCTTGAGTACCTCGCGGTTGAGGGAACCCGCCGAAGCGATGTATCCCATGAACCCGCCGGCGAAGGAATCGCCGGCGCCGGTCGGGTCGCGTACTTCTTCGATGGGCAAGGCGGGTGCGCGAAAGGGGTGATGGCCAATCCCGAAGGCTCCCTCGCGGAAGAAGATGGTCGCTCCGTACTCGCCGTGCTTGATCACCAGCGCCTGAGGTCCCAGGGCAAGCACTTTTTGCGCCGCTCGCGGCAGGTTGTGTTCGTCCGCGAGCATCTTGGTTTCCGCGTCATTGATCAGCAACACGTCGACCAGCTTCAGGGTTTTCAGCAATTCCTGGCGTGTGCCCTGAATCCAAAAGTTCATAGTATCGCCGCCGGTAAGGCGGACTCCGTTCAACTCGCGACGCACCGAAGCCTGCAAGGCGGGGTGGATGTTGCCCAGAAACAGGAACTCCGAGTCTGCATATTCGCGGGGAATTCTTGGCTGGAACGATTCAAAGACGTTGAGCTCGGTAAAGTCGGTCTTGGCTTCGTTGAGGCTGTCCCGGTATTGCCCACCCCAACGGAAGGTCTTCCCTTGGGCGTGCTCGACACCGCGGAGGTCGATGCCGCGCTGGGCGAAAACCTTTTCGTGCGCTAAGGTGAAGTCTTCGCCCACCACGGCCACGACTCGTACCTTGGTGAAGAAGCTCGCGGCCAGGGCAAAATACGTACAGGAGCCCCCCAGAATATTCTCGACCCGTCCCGCAGGTGTCGAGATCGAGTCGAAGGCAATCGAACCGACGGCAACCATGCTCATTGTTTTGCCTTGCTCTCCAAATACCTGCCGAGGATAAGTTTCAGTTTGGCGCGCGTGGCGGGAGGCATGTTGTCATACTCGGTGATGATCGCATGGGCAAGCGCTCGATTGCACTCGCAGTTTGGCGACGCCGGAAGGGCGGTGATCGTCTGACGCAACACGCGGCAGGCATTCTCCGCATTCTGGCGAAGGACAGCGACAATCTGGTCGACCGTGACCGAATCGTGCTGCGGATGCCAACAATCGTAGTCGGTCACCATGGCCACGGTCACGTAGCACATCTCCGCCTCCCGCGCCAGCTTGGCCTCCTGCAGGTTGGTCATGCCGATTACGTCCATGCCCCAGCTGCGATAAAGATTCGATTCAGCCTTGGTGGAAAACTGCGGTCCCTCGATGCACAGGTAGGTGCCCCCGCGTTTGCCTCGCACCCCAGCCGCCCGGCAAGCCTTCTCCACGGTCTCGGCCAAGGCGCCACAGATCGGTTCGGCAAAGGCAACATGGGCGACGATGCCCTCCCCGAAGAAGGTATCCACACGGCGACGGGTGCGATCGAAGAACTGGTCGGGAATTACGAACTCGAGCGGCTGGTGCTCTTCTTTCAGCGATCCCACGGCCGATAGGGACACGATGCGCTTCACCCCCAGTTGCTTAAAGCCATGAATGTTGGCGCGAAAATTCAGCTCCGAGGGAAGGATGCGGTGGCCGCGCGCGTGGCGAGCGAGGAATGCCACCCTGCGGCCTTCGAGCATGCCCAGAACGTAGGCATCGGAAGGCTCCCCGAACGGGGTCTGCTGTCGGATCTCCTCGACTTCGGTGAGGCCGGGCATGGCATACAGGCCACTGCCGCCGATGATGCCAATCTCCGCCTGCGGCAAAAATCCTCCTGGAAAAGTGGGCAATCAAACAAACTCGAGATTATACAAAAGTGGAGCGGAGGAGCTTCCGGGTCCGCCCGGCGGGATCGATCAGGGCCCGGCCGGCGGTGGTCCCAACAACTCCTGCTCCAGCCGCCCGGTGGTCGATGGATCCAGGCTTTCGGTGACGAGAACCATTTCCTGTTGCACCCGGATCACGACCGGTCCTTGGGCAGTCTGCCAGGTGTGCCTGCCGGTCAAAGTTTCGCGATTCGGCAGGTTGGGAAGCGAGCTTTGTCCGTCCTCGGCAGCCTCGTGCACCTGCTGATATCGCACCGGCAGTTGCTGGGCATAGATCGCGGCGAACCGGGCTGCACTCTCCCCGTCCGACCATCGCGAAAGGTAGAGGAGCGCAAGCGGCGCGGCCGCATCGCCTTTGGGCTGAACTGCGTAGTAGTAGCCGCCACGCCAGTGGGGATAGAGGGCGTGGGAGGTTTCGGTGTTGGCGTACTGATCGAGGAGAATGGCGACGTCGAACTCGCCCATGGCGCCGATATCGAAGCGCTCATAGTTTTGGAAGTCCTGCTTGTAATCCGGCAGACGCATGGCCTGCAAGCGCTCCCCGGAGAGATAGGTGGCCGGCTCCATGATCTGGCGACTGGTTTGGGGAGGGTTGGTGAAGGCGCCAGCAAAGGCTTTCTGCCTGTCCCCGCGACGCAGCAACTCGGCTTCAAAATCGAGGCCGTAGCGATAGGGGAAGGTCAGCGACTCTTTCAAGAAGATTGGTGCATTCTGAAATTCCGGCGAATCCGAGGTGCCCACCAACATTCCCTGGGTCATCGCCGCAGCAATTTGCGGGGAAGACAGCAACGACTTGCCGAGCGGAGCAAGCATGTAATCCACCAGTACGACCATGGCTTGACCTTCGACCACGGCCTGCCGCGCTTCACTGACCTCGTCGCGCTCGATGTCCTCAGGGGTCGGATTTTTCACTCGGTCGAGATCAACATCTCCCCGCTTCATCCATTTTTCCAGTCCAAAAGACTGATCCTGTAAAGCATGGGTTAGTTCATGGGCCATGACAGGCCGCTGTTGATCCGGACTAATCCAGTCCAGCAGATTGACGGTTTTGCTCTTCGGATCATAATAGCCCGCCACTTGCTCGCGCAGCAGTTTGACGAGAAATCCGCTGAGATCAAAGTCGGCGGGGAGAAGCCCGAACTTCTTCAGCACCCGCTCGGAGCGGCGCAGTCTTTCGGCATCCTTGTCCTCCGCCAGGTTCTTTTCGAGGTAGGAAACCACTTCTTCGCGGGTCGCCAGCCGGCGTTTGACCTCTTGTTTTACCGGCAGCTCGGTCTCCTGACTGGCGAATTTTAGAATCGAATCGACATCGCGAAAGAGCTGCTCGGCTTCTCGGGGCGAGATTTTCTTCTCGGGGGGAGCGGCCTCGGGAGACGGCTGGGAGGCAGTCGAACCGGCTGGCGCATCCTGCGCTTGGGTCGGCGTTGCCGGCCCGGAGAGCAGGACCAGGACGGCCAGGAGGAAGCTCAAGACAACGGAGCAGAGCCCTTGGTACCATCTGCGATAAAATTGTTTTACATCAATCATCGGGTTGGTCTATGTCGGAGGAAGATCCACGTCGGGTGGCCGCCGAATACTTTCAAAAGGCCTACCAGCTGCAGATGGAGGCCGAGTACCAGGGGGCCATCGAACTCTACAGCCGATCCATCGCAGCCTTTCCCACCGCCGAGGCCTATACGTTTCGCGGCTGGACCTACTCCTTCCTCGGGGACTACGATCGCGCCATCGCCGAATGTCTGGAGGCCATCAAGATCGATCCGGAGTTTGGCAATCCCTATAACGATATCGGCGCTTACCTCATTGAACAAGGCAAATGGGACGAAGCCGTCGCCTGGTTTGAAAAAGCCATGCTGGCACCTCGATACGAATCCCGTCCCTACCCTTATTTCAATCTGGGCCGCGTGTATGAACACAAGCGCAACTGGCAAAAGGCGAAAGAGTGCTACGCCACGGCCTATTCCCTCGACCAGAGATATCTCGCAGCTCTGGTCGGATTACGCAGATTACAGGCAAGTTCCAATTGAGGCACGCGCGCTGTGCCCGGCGCGAATCTCTTCCGCTCGATCGGACCAGGGAAAACCACTTCCGCGCTCCGTCTCTCCGCAATGGTCAAGTTAAGGTGGCCCGGCCTCGCGAGAGCTCCTGCGCTCGAGCTGGCTTGAGGCTCCACGAAATTAGTAGTTACCTCTGCAGTACATGCCGTGTTCCGAAGATGCTTCTTTGGTTATCATGGCATGGTGAGCCCATCTTATCAGCGGAGAGCCAAACGAACCATGTCTTTTCAAGGGAATGCTAGCTCGAAGAACCATATCGGAAATCACCCGGCGACCGGGCCTGAACTTCATATCCGGCCGAGATCGCTACCGTTGGTTCATGCTCTTGCCAGCCTCTTGTTAGTAGGGGGGATGGTCTTCTTCACCCGCATGAGCTACGGGGAGAATAAGGTCCTCGGCGAGGTCCAGGTCGAAGGCGCGACCAAAGTGGAACGCGATGCCGGCGTGTGGGTGGATAGCCAATATCTTGGCTACATGAAGGAGCTGAAGGGAGACAAGAAGATCCTGTTGCTCCCCGGCGAGCATGAGATTGTGGTGCGGGAGGACGGATATGTGGACTTCCGGCAAAACATCTCCGTCGAACCGGGAGAGAAGCAAGTGGTCAGGGTGAAGATGGAACGCGACTCGCGCTTCCGGATGCCTGCGGTATTCTCGGAGATCAAGCTCTCGGTGAATCCGGACCGCGCGGCAGTGTTTGTGGATGGCTTGTTCGCGGGTCATGCCGCCGAGTTCGATGGGGTGGCCCACAGTCTGCTGGTCGCGCCTGGACACCGCCAGATCACCATTAGCCTGCCCGGCTATGAGAGCTTTCATAGCGATGTGGATCTCGCGCCCCATCAAAAGTTCAGGCTCAAGACCGCGCTGGTGAAATCTAGCGCACCGACCACGTCGGATTGATCGATGGCACGCTGGGCAAGCGGCCCATAAACGAACCGCTTGCCTTGTCATCGGCTTCGCGCGCGTCCGCGGCAGCCGGGAGATGAGATTGTCTCTCTGAGGAGATTGGGGAAACCGACTGCCAGCCCTCGATGGGACTGATCGCAACCTTGGGATGCGGCCGCGGCCGCGGCCCGCCTAGGTTTCTTCGCTCTCTTTCAGCCGAGAAATCACGCTGAAATCCTCGAGCGTGGTGGTGTCGCCTTTCACCTCGCCGTGGGTTGCGAGTTCGCGCAGAAGGCGACGCATGATCTTGCCGCTGCGAGTTTTCGGGAGCATGTCGGTAAAGCGGATGTCGTCAGGCCTGGCCAAGGCCCCGATTTCCTTCGCCACCCAGCGACGAAGTTCCTCTTTCAGTTCCGGCGTAGGCTTCCGGCCTTGTTCAAGGGTTACGAACGCGGCAATCGCTTGTCCTTTGAGGTCGTCGGGACGGCCAACCACGGCAGCTTCGGCGACCGCCTCGTGTGCCACCAGTGCGGATTCGACTTCCATCGTACTCAAGCGGTGGCCGGAGACATTCAGGACATCATCGACGCGGCCCATGATCCAAAAATACCCGTCTTTGTCTTTGCGGGCTCCGTCTCCGGTGAAATAAGCCCCGGGAATCTGCGACCAATACTGCGCCACGTAGCGGTCGGGATCGCCGTAAATGGTACGCAACATTCCCGGCCAGGGCTGTTTCAGGATAAGAAAGCCACCGGAACCGTCGGGGACCGGCTTGCCATCCATACCGACGATCTCAGGGACAACCCCCGGCATGGCGCGAGTGGCGGAACCCGGTTTCGTGGCTACGGCACCCGGAATGGGAGCGATCATGATGTGGCCGGTCTCGGTTTGCCACCAGGTGTCGACGATGGGACAGCGGTTTTGTCCGATGACCTCGCGATACCACATCCAAGCCTCGGGGTTGATGGGTTCGCCGACGGTACCGAGCAAACGGAGACTGTCGAGCTTATGCTTCTTGGGCCATTGGTCACCCCACTTAATGAAGGTGCGGATGGCGGTGGGCGCAGTATACAAAATGTTAACCTGGTGGCGGTCGATGATGCTCCAGAAGCGATCCGGCTCGGGAAAGTTCGGCGCGCCTTCATAAATCACGCTGGTAGCCCCGTTCAGCAGGGGCCCATAAACGATATAGCTGTGTCCGGTGACCCAACCGATGTCAGCCGTGCACCAGTAGGTGTCGTGATCCTTCAGGTCAAACACCCACTTCGTCGTGAGGTATGCACCCACGGCGTAGCCAGCCGTGGTATGAACCACGCCCTTCGGTTTCCCCGTGGTTCCGGAGGTGTAGAGGATGTATAAGGGGTGCTCGGCGTCGAGCGACTCCGCCGGGCACTCCTCCGACGCTTCGCCCATTAATTCCCGCCAACGGTGGTCGCGGCCGGGCTGCAACTGGATGGGACTTCCGCTGCGTTCGTATACCACCACATGTTTGACCGAGGGGCATGACGTCAAGGCCTCGTCGACAACCGGAAACAGTTTGATTTCCGCACCGCGCCGGTAGCAGCCGTCCTGAGTGATCACGGCGACGGCCTGGGAATCGTGGATGCGATCCACCAAGGCATGCGACGCAAAACCGCCGAAGACAACGGTATGCACCGCACCAAGGCGGGCACACGCCAGCATGGCAATGGGAAGTTCGGGGGTCATTCCCATGTAGATCGCGACCCGGTCCCCTCGCCTGACTCCGAGAGATTTGAGGACATTGGCAAACTTCTGCACTTCGCGGTGCAACTGCTGGTAGGTCAGGGTGCGAACCTCTCCCGGCTCCCCTTCCCAAATTAGCGCGGCTTTATTCTTGCGCCAAGTCTTGACATGCCGATCCAGGCAATTGGCGGAGAGATTGAACTGAGCACCTACAAACCATTGCGCCCAAGGATTGTTCCACTCGAGAACCTTGTCCCATTTCTTGAACCATTCGAGTTCCTCGGCTACGCCAGCCCAAAATTTCGCGGGTTGCTCGACCGACTCGCGGTAGATGCGCTCGTAATCCGACCAAGACTTGATGTGAGCCTGCTCACGGAAATGTTCGGGACACTCGAACATGCGCCGTTCCTGCAGGATGGAATCAATGTTTGCCGGGGTAGGGGCTTTGTCTGCCATAACGCGAATCCTCGGGTAAGGCTAAGCTGATTGTCGCGCAGACAATTTTACAGCGCAGACTGCAGTTGTGCCGGGGGCAGCCCTGGGTCGGGCCGGACAGCGCGCCTGGCCAGGGTGACAAACTTCCTGTGTGGAGGCGACCTCTGCGCATGCGTGTCCCTCCGCCCGCTCTGATCGTCGGGAAAGAGTGAGGTCAGCAAACGGCATCGTGTGATTATCCACAAACTCTGCAACTTAGCCAAAGCGTGCGCTTTCTTGGAGCATCGGATCGTTTGCTTCGAGAAATCAGCGCTTGC
>JASHSL010000484.1 GCA_030040855.1 Terriglobales bacterium | reverse complement strand
GAGCGGTCTATCGCGCGTGGCTGCTCGAGGATGTGGCGCCGCGGCCCCTGGTCGAGTTTCCACAAGAGATCGCCGAGGACCTCAAGACCAGCCAGGTCAGCATTTTTGCCGTGCAGGCGCAGGTCAACGAACTGCCCTCCCGCATGCAGATGACCGACATCGTGAACCGACACAAGATTCGCCATGCCCACATGGTGAACATCAACCCTCAGATCATGCGGGAAGGGATGAGGGCCGATTTCCGGAAAGTCGATCGCATCAGCACCCGGGTGCTAGAGAGGGTCAAGCGGGCGTCGCAAATCCGGGCGAAGACCGCAGCCGGCACGGACCTGGTGGCCCGTCTGAATCCCAACTACCGCTGGCTCAAGACCAGCGGGTTGATCAGCCCGGAGAAGTGGGGAAATCTGCCGGGTGGCGAGGTGTTCACCACCCCGGAGGAGGTCAATGGAACCTTTGTGATTGATGGTGTGGTCGGCGATTGGCTGTGCGCCAAGTTCGGCGAATTGCGCCAAGCGCCCCTCACCATTCGGGTCGAGCACAATCGCGTGACTGAGGCGCACTCTTCCAATCGAGAACTAGAAAACGACTTTTGGAGCTACACCCATACCGATGAGAACAGCGACCGGGTGGGAGAATTCGCCATCGGCACCAACATCGAGTTGAAAGATGTGATCGGGCAGATTCTGCAGGACGAGAAATACCCCGGAGTCCACATCGCGTTCGGCAACCCGTACGGCATGCACACCGGGGCGGACTGGTACTCCTCCACTCATATTGACGTCGTCGGAAGGAAGTTCGACATTTGGGTGGATGACGAACCGATCATGCGCGCGGGATGCTTTGTAATTTAGGCAACTCAACGGCGAGCAAGTCTCCGGCCGGCGGCGAAAGCATCGCGGCAAGCGGTTGACGGGTTGGTCGTAGCTCTATTCGGCAAAAGACGGCTTTTAGGCTTTGCGCCCCATGATTTCTCTCTTGCGCCGAAAGTTCAATGAGAACTTCACCGCGAAAAAGTACCACACTCTGCTGAAAGTCATGGAACAGCAGTGCGGGACGCCGGTGCCCTTCCGCATCTCCGAGACTCCGTGTTTCTTCGACAAGGCACTGCTCGATACCATGGCACAGTATGGCAAGGAACTCATCCATCAACTGGAAAGCCCCGAATACCGCCAAGCTTCCGATGCCGCCATCCCGCCTGCTTACAATGTCCCGAGGGAAGCGCCCTTTCCCATGTTCATTCAGGTGGATTTCGGCCTGATCCGCGGGCGATCCGGCAATTTCGAACCGCGGTTGGTCGAACTGCAGGGGTTTCCCTCCCTCTACGCCTATCAAGCCATTCTGTCGCAGAACTACATCGAAGTATTCGATCTCGATCGAAATTTGCGCTACCTCCACAGCGGGTTAGAGTGGCACGAATATCAGCAACTCCTCAGGCGGGCCATCGTCGGCTCCGAGGACCCGGACAATGTGATCATCATGGAGATTGACCCCCGTCATCAGAAAACACTGCCGGATTTCCTGCTGACGGAGAAGCTGCTCGGCGTGGCCACGGTTTCGATCACGGACATCCAGAAGCAGGGTAAGCAGCTCTTCTATGAAAAGTCGGGCAAGCGGGTGCCCATTCACAGGATCTACAATCGCGCCATTGTGGACGAGTTGGTGCGCAAGAAGCTCCAGTTGACGTTCCGTTTCGACGAGGAGTTGAAGGTGGAATGGGCAGGACACCCCAACTGGTACTTCCGCATGAGCAAGTTTTCCCTGCCCTACCTGCGTCACCCGTGTGTGCCTCGAACTCAATTTCTCAGCCGGGTAGAGATCCCGAATGATTTAGAAAACTACGTGGTCAAGCCCCTATTTTCCTTTGCCGGGTTGGGCGTCCTCATTGATCCCCGCAAAGAAGATTTGGCGGCAATCCCTGAGCAACAACGCTGGCAATACATCCTCCAGGAGCGGGTGAACTTCGAACCCGTGATCGAGACTCCCTTCGGCAAGACCAAGGCCGAGGTCCGGGTCATGTATATATGGGTCGAAGAACTGCTGCCGGTCATGACCATTGTGCGGATGGGGCGTGGGTCGATGATGGGAGTCGATCACAACAAGGATATGGAATGGGTGGGATCCTCGGCCGGACTGTACCCGAGTGCCTAGGTTCGGCTTCGAACAATCGGCGGAGAACACAGGCCCTCTCATCCCGGGTCCCACGCCGAGCAAACCGGAAATGGAAAAGGCTGTGACATTGGTTATGCTCTAGCCACCAGCTCCTGCGAGGAAGCTAGCAGCGTGGAGGCACGCACCGTCACAGCCCTTGATGCAATCACTGCTTTCGCAGTTCCAAACCCCACCTGCTCCTCGCAGAGCAGCTGGTTTTTTCGGGTCTGGATGTTCAACAGGTTGCCCTGCCGAACCGATCACCCAGCCTACTTTGGATCGGCTAATTTTATTTGAGCCAAACCTTTCGGCCGTCGACGCGAGCAACACTAAATAGTCCTCGAGAAAATGTCAACGCCATTTTTCAGTGCAAACGTCACACGCGCGCCGCCTCGCCAACAAAAATACAAGTAGTTCAGAGATCAGTACTTGGCTGCGACCGGAAAGGGGTGATTCACTTTTTCCACAGCAATGTCCACAACCCCAGCGCTATTCCTTCGAGCCGCTTGAAAGTGCGGAATTCTCCTCTCGTTCGCGCAGGTGTATATTGTGTGCCGCGATGAGTCCTTCGACGGTCCTCGACTCTCGGCAGGAGATCCTGCGTGTAGCTGCCCGTTTGTTCCAGCAGCGCGGCTATCATGCTACCTCGATGAACCATATCGCAGCCGCTCTCAAACTGAGTAAGGGTGGTCTTTACCACCATTTCCAAAGCAAGGACGAAATCCTGTTCGAACTCATGAGCCACGCTCTGGACATTACCGAGCAACGAGTGCTCGAGCCGGTGCGCAGCATTCGGAATGCGGAAGAGCGCCTCCGGGCTCTCATCCGCCTACACGTCGATGTCGTGTTGAGCGTGCGCGACCGGGAGATCACGGTTCTGTTGCATGAGAATCATCCTCTGCCTCCTTCCCTGCGCAAGCAGATCAACGCCCGCAAAAAGGGCTACATCCAGTTTCTGGAACGACTCATTGCGGACGTACAACAGGCCCGGGGATCGTCCCCGGAGGTCAGCGCGCGGGCGGCCACGTTTGCCTTGCTCGGCATGATTAACTGGCTCTACCAATGGTTCAAGCAGGAAGGCACCCTCAGTGCGGAACAGATTGCCCACCAGTACACCGAAATCTTCTTCGCCGGCGCCTTTCATTAGCCGAGCGCAGCAGACTATGCGAACCCCCAGGCTAGGAACTTCGCAAGCTACCCGCATAGCCAGAAGCGACAATCGAGATCGGTCCATGCTGCAAATGTCACGCTTGCCTTCACCGGCCGCGTTGCAGGCTGTTAGTTTCGATGGTAGTGACCGAGAACGCATAGATTCGCCTTCTGAGCCATAATGATCGCCACGAACCAACCGGGCTCGGCGCCGGTTTCTGGAGGTGTTGCGGTGCGATCCATTTCTCGTCGCAATTTCATGCTCGGTATGGGCAGCCTGCTGGCGCTGCCGGTTCTACGCAAAGAAGATCCGGAAATGGTTTTGTATAACGGAAACATCTGGACGGTCGATCAAGCCCAGCCGCGAGCTCAGGCGGTGGCGATCAGCGGCGGACGGTTCTCGGCGGTCGGCTCGAACGACGATGTACTGCGCTTGGCCACGGCGCGCACGCGCAAGGTGGACCTGGCCTTCCAAACCGTTCTTCCCGGGTTCAACGACGCGCATGCCCATCCGGTCGAATCAGGGATCGAGCATCTGCACAAAGTAGCTTGCGACACAGATTCCATTGAAAAAATACAGGCGGCCTTGCACGACCGCGCGCTCGAGACCCCGCCCGGGCAATGGGTGCTCGGATTCTTGTACGACGACGGCAAGACTCCGCGACCGCTCAATCGGCACGATCTCGACGCGGCGGTCGGCGATCATCCGGTGCTGGTCGAGCACCGTGGCGGGCACACGGCGTTCGTAAACACCATGGCGTTACAGCTGGCAAAGGTCACCGAGCAAACGCCGGATCCGCCCGGGGGTCGGTTTGAGCACGACTCCACCGGCCAGCTCACCGGCTTCGTGGGCGATGCTGCGGCCCAGATCTTTTTGAAACTGGTTCCCCAAAACTATAGGCGCGATGACTATCGCCAAGGCACGGCACTGATCTCCAAACTCTTTACCAGCAATGGAGTTACTTCCGCCTGCGATGCGGATGCCTCGCCCGCGGACGTGCAGGGCTACCAGGATGCCCGTGATGCCGGCGAACTGGCGATGCGTGTCTACTGTCACGTCTCCGCCGCCTCTCTCGATGACTTTATGGCTGCCGGGATTCATACCGGGTTCGGTGACGAATGGGTGCGTATCGGTGCGGTGAAGCAATACGCTGACGGCTCGATCTCGGAGCGAACCGCATGGCTCTCGCAACCCTACCTCGGGATTCCCAACAACTATGTTGGATTGCAGCTTTCCAGCCGCGAACAGCTCTACGAAACCGGAGCCAAAGCCCACCGCGCGGGCTGGCAGCTGGCCACCCATGCCAACGGTGACCTGGCGATCGACCGCATCCTCGGGGTGTACCAGCAAATCCACAACGAGATGCCGAGAAAAGACTCGCGGTTCCGCATTGAACACTGCACCTTGCTGAACGATGCGCTCATTGCGCGGATGCGCGCGCTGCAGGTGATTCCCGCGCCGTTTTCCTGCTACGTTTATTTTCACGGCGACGTTCTACACTTCTACGGCCGAGAGCGCACCGAGCACATGTTTCCCATGCGCAGTTTCCTCGATGCCGGACTGCGTCCCACCGATTCATCCGATTACACCGCCAGCCCGCCGAATCCTAGCATGTGGTTGCAGTCCCAGCTAACGCGGACGGACATGAAGGGGAACGTGTGGGGGGCAAATCAACGGATCACCCTCGAAGAAGCCATCCGCTGTGGGACCGTGAATGGCGCATACGCGGCCTTCGAGGAGAATCTCAAGGGCTCGATCCAGCCGGGACAATTCGCGGACCTGGTCGTGCTCGACCGCGATCCGTTCAAGACTGACCCCTTCGAACTGATCCAGATCCGGGTGGAGCGCACCCTGGTCGGCGGGAGTTGGAAGTACGAGGCCTGAAAGGCGAGTTGCTAGAGATATGGAGGGGCTGGCCAGAATCGAACTGGCGACCTAGCGGTTAGGAAGCACCTAGAAATAGGCGCTTTTTTATTGATATCAACAAGTTAGCTGCTCAACAAGTGGCGGTAAGTGGTTGATGGTGGGCTGAGGAGGGTGCCGAATGTTGAGCGGAATGTTGAGCAGTTTAGCTGCTCACTGGTGAGGCTTTAGAATGTGGATGGGGTCGCCCCCAGGCCCAGAGAAATCACCATTGACGGAGAGCAGAGCAGATTACCACAAACAATAATTTCTGATTTGACTACCGACGGTAGGGTAGTGGTGCTTTAGCGTGGAGATGGCTAATTCTTAGTCTTTGTCTGTACAGCCCGTTTCCTTGGAGTCAGTCCTTCACTGGCTTTCAGTTCCCTTCCGTTCGGCAGCACTTCGACAAGGTGAATTTGCCCGCTGATCTCGTCAGGATCGATTTTCTCTTCAATCTGGATAGAAACCCTAACAAGAGTGACGGCTTCATTGAGGGTGATGGCAGAATCTCGAAACAAAAAATCAGTGAGAGCCTTGGGACACAAGGCCATTGCTTGTTTATACGCATAGCTCTCACGGTTGGCGATGTGTGCAGCGGCATTAGCACTCCCAAGGTGACCGCTAGCCTGTCGTCCAGTGAAAGCAAGTCTCATCTGAAAGGGTTCAAGTACAGTTCTGGTTTGCCAATCGATATAAAGCTGCATTATGCAGCCGACCGGTTCGCTCGTATACCCCGTGAGCACAAACTCCATAAACGCCTCAAATCTATTCGTGGGATCAATTGGCTGTACTTGTCCGGCAGTGACAACCGCTTGCAATCCCGGTTACCGAACAGAGATTTTGATTCGACCAGATAATTTGGCGGTGCCGATGCTTCGGCGAACTCACACGCCCAAACTAGGAGTCCATTTCTCTTCGGTTAACCGTGCATTCCTATTATCCCATGCAGAAGTTTGCAGTTGCCCGCGAGCTTGCTGGATTGCCGCGCCGTAAGGCAGCGTGACTTTTCATACCTTGCGGAAGTGCAGGGCTAGAGCAAGGTCAACTGCTTCTCCTGCACGGAAACTCCGCTCGCTGGCTACTTCGAGGAAACGTTTTTTGGCTACTGCGAAAACTAGCCCTGTCACGCGGCAACGAGAGCACACTACCCATGGTGATTCATTCATTTTAAGTACGAAGATTTTTTAGAGAATTGCCACGCGCGAGCATGGCAACGGCTCACTGGATCAGCATGAGAGGGCTAGCTTACAAATAGGGGCGGAGTCATCTCAGAAGTGTCTTATGCTCTCGATCACACCTCAAAGACCCGAGCAATTTTTGAAATCAATAAGGGAACCAAAAAGATTCCGGATATTGGGGTCAACGATACAATCGCCCAAGAATCGCGGCGCGTTCCCTTTCAGAATATGGTGTACGTCGCGGATGGCCCTAGTGATATACCGTGTTTTTCACTGCTAAAACAATATGGAGGCCGGACCTACGCCGTTTACAAAGCCAAGTCAGAGAAGGAATTTCGGAAAGCCTACGATCTTCAGAAGCAAGGTCGTGTCGAGGCCTGCGGCGAGGCAAACTATACCGACGGCTCTCAGACCACTATGTGGATCACGCGAGCGGTGCGAGATATCGCAGAAAGAATTGTTCGTGATCGGGAGAGGGCGCTAGGAGACGAGCTTGGGAAGTCGCCCACTCACGTTCTGGAGAGCGACAAAGCTGTAGCCAAGTCGGCATCGAAGAAAAACTCGATGGCGATTAGGCTCGACACACAGGAGCGGACGACAAACACGATGTGAGGTCTCAGTGATTTGGTCGAGACCGGTTCGGTTCGCCTGGCTGGGTGATCTCACTTATAATTGAAAGCCGGAATCCCATCGAGCCCACGCGCCATCGCTCTCACCCCTCTCCGATTAATCCTTCGTCGTCTCGATCTCGAGCAGGTCGAGGTAACCAGTACTGGGATTGGAAGCGAGGGAAGCGGCGTAGGAGGTGGTCATTGCTCCTCCTTCCTGCTGCGGGGTTTTGTCTCACTCTGTGGTATCAAACTCGATCCTCCACTGGGCAAGCTACTGCTGTGAAGAGTCAAACCGGCAGCCACGGTGACGGCGTCTCGCAATCCTTCGACGTACGGTGAGGCTGTGACCTTTCGCCAGGAGCACACTGACCGAACCGGTGGTGCAGTCATCGGGCGCACACTGGTTCGCGGCCACCAAATCCCGCTGGCCATCTCCTTTCAGGTCACCAACTGCGACTGCTGTGCTGTTGAACGCGCCCGAGCTAAATGTCACTACTGGTTGGAACGTACCATTCCCGTTACCTAACAGCACGCCGATCACACCCGTCCCACATCCACCCACAGGTCCACAATTGGCTACGACAATGTCCAGCTTTCCGTCGCCGTTCACATCGGCAACGGCCAACCCCGGAGCAGCGTACCCGCCGGAGTCGTAGGTCACCGGCGATGCGAACGTTCCATTCCCCTCCCCCAGCAAGACACTGACAGTGCCCTGCGGTATAAAAAAGTTAAGATTCGCCACAAGTACATCCGGATAGCCATCGCCATTCACGTCCCGGACTACGAGGCCGGAGCTATTTCTCCCGCCTGTGGGATAAGTCACCACCGGCTGAAAGGTACCGTCCCGGTTTCCAAAAAGCACACCCAACACTCCGCTATCGCATGTATCGCATCGATTGACCACTATTAGATCGCGTATGCCGTCGCGATTCACATCGGCCACGGCTACGTCATTGGCGCCTGGCGCGCCGGAGTCATAGAGCACGGGCGGGCCGAAGGTGCCGGTGCCGTCACCGCGCAACACTGCTACTGTGCCATCGCCGTTGGCTTCGCCGTAAGAGTTTGTAAGAATCACATCGAGTTTGCAGTCGCCGTTCAGGTCGGAGACGGCAAGACCTCCAGCGGAAGCTGCACCGGTATCGAAGGTCCGAGCACTCTGAAAAGTTCCGTCACCGTTACCCAGCAGGACAGAGAGCACTCCATTCGCGGTTCCGCACGCACTTTCGCTGGGAGCGCACGACACCACGAGGATGTCTGGCTTGCCATCCCCGTTCACATCAGCCACCACAACCTTGCGGTTGGGCGCTCCTCCCGTCTGGTAGGTCACCACCGGCTGAAAGGTACCATCGCCGTTTCCGAGGAGAACACCGACTACGCCTGCGCCAGGCGTTTGGCCTGGAACCCACCAGTTTGAAACCACGATGTCGGGCTTGCCATCGTCATTGAGATCCGCGATCGCTACGGATTGTGCAATGTACCCGCCCGACTGATATGTGACCGCAGATTGGAAACTCGGGCGGGCGGCACCAGAAACCTGGCCACGAGCTACTACAACGAAGAGAACGGTTAGGGCTGCAGTAAGCAGAGAAACAAAACCGCGAACCTGAATTTCGGGAACACCCTCTCGACCAAGCCGTGGCACCAGGGTCGCGGCAATGGGAGAACGGCGGCTCGCTGGAGGCACCTTCTCAGTGGTTTCCATGGTCTCCTCCTCCTTTCGACTTCAGTTATGTAGAGTTCGGAAAAGGGCCCCCCAAAAAAGACTTTTGGGTATTATCTTGCGAAGGTGAAGATTGTCAGTGACACCCATCAAGAGCGAACGTGACTTGGTTGGCGAAAGAGAGTAAACAATAACGATAACGAGGAAGCTGCACGGCCTTTCGACCCAGCCCCGGCTTGTGCGTGCTTCTCGTTCACCCGCGCGGCGCTACCGTGAAGTCCCCTATGCGATCCAGTATGGCTTGGGTGACGGCCTGCGCATCGCTCCAGGCGGCTTTGCGGGGAATCAAGCGGCTGCGATGCCTTACAAGTGGTTGACCTTGCGTGAGGGGGTCACCAGTCGATTCCGCTGGATTGTGGGGTGATTCCAGAGTGAATATTGGTGCTATACTTCGACACCGGTGAGACGTGTACCGCAGTTCTCTCCGTGGCCTGCGGGACGTGTTGGAGTATGAACCAATGCGACGACTATCACCAACTGCAGTGCTTATGATGTCCCTGATCAGGCTGCCTGCGTGGGGCCAGGATCAGGCGAAACCATTCCACATGATAATGGATGGCAAGACGATTAACCCTGGCTGTATTGCGCCCCTTGATGTTGGGGCGGATCTTGGCAACCAAATGCTGCTGAAGTGCCCTGATCTGCCTGCGGTTAAGGAACGCAAGGCTTACGACGCGGCTCATGCGAATGATCCACGGTTTCACCCCAAGCCTGTGGTGGTTGGATTTACTACCAAGACAAGACCCACGCTGTGTGGACAGATCGACGCTTTGCCGAAAGACACGGTATTCACAGCTTGGCAAACACACGTCAGTCGTTACTGCAAACCTAGTTCTAACGAGGCTTCGCCTCAGACCGACGAGGCATGTGGACTAGAGGCTCCGCTCGACGGTTCATGACGAGGTCTGTTATACAGCCTCAATGGACCGATCAACGGTCAAACGCCCTTTGCAGGGCAAAACCGAACAAGCGGAGCCATCATGAAGTTAGCACAGAGCGTAGCGGATGTGCTGGAAGGGCATGTGGTAC
>JASHSL010000483.1 GCA_030040855.1 Terriglobales bacterium | reverse complement strand
AGTCGGACCATCGCCGTGCTGATGACCGGCATGGGGGAAGATGGGGCCCAAGGCATGAAGCGGGTGAAGGAGGCAGGAGGCATGACCATCGCACAAAGCGAAGATACCTGTGTGGTATTCGGCATGCCCCGGGCGGCCATCGAGCGCGGTTCGGCGGTGCGGGTTGTCAGTCTCGATGCCATCGCCAATACTTTGCTGGCACAATGCGGCCAGGAGCCCAGGGGTGCAAAAGAAACCGGCGAAGGCGGTAGTGCTGCCGCAGCCGGGAAGGACTGAATCGTTCGGCAAGCCACACGGCTTGCATGTTTGCAGGAGGGTGTTTTATGGAGCAGTTTGCCACAATGAAACGCAGCAAAGACGGTCAACCGATCCGTTACCTGGTAGTGGATGATTCCGTCTTTGCCCGCAAGAACCTGGCCCGCATGATCGAAACTTTTGGCGGCCAGCTTGTCGGCGAAGCGGGCGACGGGGCGGCAGCCATCACCGAATACGATCGCATCAACCCGGACATCGTGCTGATGGACATCACCATGCCACAGATGGAGGGGATCGAGGCCGCGGAGAAAATCGTACAGAAGCATCCCGAGGCACGAGTGGTCATGGTCTCCTCCGTCGGATATCAGGAAAACATCGTGGCCGCTCTGCAGCGTGGTGCCCGCCACTTCGTACAGAAGCCGGTCAAGCCGGAAGTCCTGTACGAGGTGATCAAGTACGTGATGGGCGAGGATGGCGCGGTGGCGAACGCCGCAGCGGCAGGCGCTTCAGAGGGCGCGGGGAGTGTGAAATGAAAATGGAACTGATTCAGCCGTTCATTAATGCGGCCGATGCTGTGCTGGCGCAGGGGCTCGATTCTCCCATGTCGGTCGGCAACCTCAGCATGGAGGAGGAGGCCTACCGGCGAAAGGGGATGGCCGCGCTCGTCCGGCTGACCGGCGACATCGAAGGGCGGGTCATTTTCGACCTCGATAAGGAAACCGCAGTGCGGGTCGCGCGGCGGTTTGCGGGAGCAGAGCTCCCGGAGTCCGATGATTTGGTGCGGGAAACGGTTTTCGAGCTCGCCAATCAAGTCATCGGAAACGCGGTCACAACCCTCAACGATCAAGGCTTTCATTTCCGGGTTCATCCCCCCGTGCTTCACGCCTCCGAGCAGGGACTGAAAGGCAGCGAAGACACCGAGCAATTGGTGATGTGCTTTGAAAGCGCGAACGGCAATGTTTTCATGAACATTGCCATGCGGTATAACCACGTCCAGCCGCAAGGCATGGCAGCCGGCGTACGCCGCTAAGTGGATCCTGACCCCGAGGATCCTGAAGAACCCGAAGATCCCGAAGATCCCGAAGACCCCGACGATCCGGAAGACCCCGAACCTGAAGGTGGGGTGGGAGTAGGAGTTGGCGTTGGGGTTAAGGTCGTCGGTTGCGAACCGGCGACCACAAGGATGGGGCTTTGGGGAGTAAGCGCCGTCCCCCTGCCACTCTGGCCCGTTGCGGTGATCCCGGCTGGATTCGCCACCGTGAAGGTTGCCGTGCCCACCCCGGTAATCACAAACGTCCCATTGTTTCCGGAGTTGAGCATTCCCTCGATCGCGATGCTCATACCTGGTCGTAGAGCGGGCCCGGAAATCGCATGAAAGCTATAAATCGTGTTCGAACCGCTCGCGAGGGCGGAGTTCACGGAAACGTCGGCCGGGGGTGTGGCACTGATCGGTGCCTCCATGGCGAGTAACTCCGTATCATTCGATGTCTGAATGAAGGCGGTGTTCCCCGCGTCACAATTTCCTATGTAAACCCGGGAGCCGTCCGCGGCAGCCGCTGCCGACAGTTCGAATGAGGTTTGGGTGGGACATCCGGCTGCGTGGGGAAGCGATGTCAGGGGAATCGTCGCCATCACCAGCAGGTCCTGGGCGTCGATCACGGTGACCGTGGCTGTGACCGTCTGATTGGGAGCCGTGCCCGCCAGTGCCGCGCTCGCCACGTACACTCTACTTCCATCCGGCGGCAGCGCCGCAAGAGAGACCGGACTTGCCACCGAAAGCGAGGTCGCGGGCAGGGTATCGATCGAGGCATCGAGAACCGTCACCGTGTTCGCAATTGGGTTGGTCACATAAATCCGGTCGAGGTTCGGATCGTAAGACAGGAAATTCGCCCCCACTCCGACGGAGGCGGGGGCAGCCACCACGGTATCGGAAAAAGTGTTAATCGCCGACACGCTGCCTGCGCCTTCGTCGAGCACGTACGCTCGCTGGCTGTCCGACCGCGCCACAGCCAGGACGGGATTGATCCAGGCTGTGCCGGGAAAGGGTGAGATGGGGGGATTCGCGGTTAGGTCGACCGGATTGATGCTGACCACCGATGCGGGATTGGCATTGACGACGTAGATTTTCAGCCCGTTGGGGATCTCAGCCAGGGCCACGGGAGTGGCTGCGAGCTGGACCGTGTTGGTCACCGAATTTGTGGCCGTGCTAATCGCGGAGACCGAGCCGGTGCCGGCGTTGCTGACATAGACGTTGGCGGTTTCCGTCGACGCCACAAAGTTGGGCGCTGAACCTGAGGGCAAACTGATGGTAATGACCGGGGTCGGGGTGGAGGGGGCGAAGGT
>JASHSL010000482.1 GCA_030040855.1 Terriglobales bacterium | reverse complement strand
TTGCCTCGAACGCTTTCTGGAACCATGCCGTTCTTTTCTGCATGTCAGATCCGGCGGAAGGGGGATCTCCTTGCAACTATTCAACCCCGCTTGACGCTTTCGACAACAGCGCCGGCGGCACGTCCTTCACCGCGCCTCAATTTGCCAGCATCCAGGCGCTGATCAATCAAAAAGCGGCTGGTCGTCAAGGCAACCCTGATCCTATTTACTATGATCTGTATCGGGCCGAATTCGGCACATCGTCGAGCCCTCATTCAGCCAAGCTGGCAGACTGCAATGCCACCAAAGGCAAGGACGTGTCCGCGGCTTGCATTTTTCACGACGTAACCGTGGGCAATAACGATGTTCCCTGCGCCGGACCAAACAGTTGCTACGATCCTTCGCCGGCCACCGATTACGGGGTACTGTCGACCTCCGATTCATCGCTGCAGGTGGCCTACCCGGCGCACATAGGTTGGGACTTCACCTCGGGCTTGGGCAGCGTGAACGTGACCAACCTGGTGACCAGGTGGCCGTAGGGTCTTCGGGGAGGAGAGGACGCGACAGACAAGGGTGATTGATCGATCATCCGCTTTGCCTGAAGCAGTCGGCCCGCATGCGGCGACAGGAAGCGCATGCGGGCCGCTTAAGGACCTGAGCACGAACGGCTTTTCTCCACCGCCTCAACCCAAGGCCAAAATTCTGTTCTCGGCTCCGGTATTCCGCTGTTAGGACTCATCTCCGGCAGGTTTTTTGCGAGGAGACAACGGTGAGCAGCCTGGACGGCGTTTCGGCGACGAAGGCCCGGGGCCATTGCATGCTTAAACTTTCAGTTAAAGACTTTCGTCCATCCACACTTGACAGGCTTGACAGGTTCTTCGCCTTGTTATCAGAATACTCGCCACTGCCGTGGTCAGGCGGGGTTTGCTCCCTCCAGCCAATGTCCATGCCTCCGGAGCGTATCGAAGAGGTGGCAGTAGGAGCCTTCGACCGCGTATTTCAAAACAGGTTTCACTTTCAAAGGAGCGACCCATGTTGAAACGGCCTACCCTCTATGCGTCAGTGTTGTCTCTGCTGCTCTTCCTGGTGGTGAGCGCTTTTCCACCCGCGGCCGGTGCCTCAGCCGCCCGCATCGTAGGTCCGGTGGATGAATCTGATTTGGTCGAACTCAAGGGGAATACTCATCCGCTGGCGATGGCGCAATTCGATCGCGGAGCAGTCGCCGACAGCTTGGCCATGGAGCACATGTATGTGGTGCTCCGGCGCAGTTCCGAGCAGGAACGAGCGCTCGAGCAGTTGATGGATGGGCTGCATGATCCGCACTCGGCGGACTATCACCGATGGCTGACGGCGGAGGAACTGGGGCAGAAGTTCGGACCGGCGCCGGAAGATATCGACGCCGTGGTGGGCTGGCTGCGGTCGCACGGTTTGACGGTCAACCTGGTGCACAAGGCGGGTTTGACGATTGACGTTTCAGGCACGGCAGGCGAAGTGCGGGATGCGTTTCACACCGAGATCCACCAATATGAGGTGCGCGGCGAACTGCACATCGCCAACGCCACGGATCCTAAGATTCCGGCCGCTCTCGCCCCGGTCGTGGTCGGGGTTGCCTCCCTGCATGACTTCATGCCAAAGCCGCTCATGATCAAGCCGAAGGGGAGCTTTTCGTTTCCTTGTGACGGATGCCCCGATGGGTTTGACAAGCAGGAGCAATTCGACGTAGCGCCGGGGGATTTTGCCGAAATCTACAATGTTTCGCCGCTCTACAAGCGGGGCATCACCGGCAAAGGAGAAACCGTCGTCCCTCTCGAAGTTACCGACGTCAATCCGGCTGACGTAGCCACTTTCCGCAAGGCGTTTGGCCTCTCCTCGTATTCCGGCAGCTTTACCCAAATTCATCCCGGGCCGGGTTGTGCCGATCCGGGCAAGAATGGGGCGGAAGGCGAAGCGGCCCTCGATTCCGAGTGGGGAGGCGCGGTGGCTCCCGATGCCGATGTCAAACTGGCATCTTGTGCCAATACTGCGACCAACTTCGGCGCCTTCATTGCCGCCCAGAATCTGCTCGATAGTGCGACCCCTCCACCCATCATGAGCCTGAGTTACATATCGTGCGAATCGGGCAACGGACCAAGTGGCAATGAGTTCATCAGCGATCTCTGGGGACAAGCGGATTTGGAGGGAGTCTCGGTATTTGTGGCTGCCGGAGATGGGGCGGCGGCGGGCTGCGACGACTTCGATCTGTTCCCCACCTGGGCAATCGTGGGCATTGCGGCCAACGGCCTAGCCTCCACGCCCTTCAATGTGGCCACCGGCGGCACGGATTTTCTCGATACCTTCGAAGGCGTCAACAGCACGTACTGGACCAAGAGCAACAGCGCCACCGGAAAGTCCGCGAAATCATATGTTCCAGAGATGCCTTGGGATGACTCGTGCGCCAGCAGCATCCTGTTCCAGTTCTTCGGGTTTAACAGTGGTTTTTCGTTCTGCAACAGCACTGACGGCATGTCCTTTCTCGACATCATTGGTGGAA
>JASHSL010000045.1 GCA_030040855.1 Terriglobales bacterium | reverse complement strand
ACGGCTCCTCTGTTGCCAGCGGGGAATATCGCTGGTCGATCTCGCAGACGCTCGAGATGGCCATCTTCGGCGATGGGGGAAACGTGTATCAAAGGCCAGGCCTGATTGGCCTCCGCAATCTTCGCGGTGATGGCGGCTTCGGCTTTCGTATCAAGAACAAACAAGCTACCGTCATGCGGTTTGACGTCGGCTTTTCACCAGAAGGGGTTAATGTATGGTTCGTATTCAACGATGTTTTCGGCAGGCTCTCCCGCATCTTCTAGGGTTGGCATTTACGGGACTAACAACACCATGCTTAGCACAACAGTTCATGCCGGACGATCCCATCACGCGCACTCCCGAAGTGGCGGCAGTGCGCAAGACCAGCGTCCAAGACATCAATGCTCTTTATGACTTCGCTCACAACTCGCTCCACTACCAAAGTCCGGTGGCAAGCGACTCACTCGGCGTGAACACCTTGGGCGAGGTGCCGGATTCGAGTTGGTTTACCAACCGCGACATCAGCCGTCTCACGATCGAGGCGGTGAAAAGAGGCGGGAGGGTGCACGGAGGACCCCAGCCGCCCTACACCGTGGTTGCGGCGAAGACGGAAGGTGTCAGTCCCGGTTTTCGCCTTCGCGATGCTCGCGGACTGCTTTATTTCGTGAAGGCCGATCCCCCCTCGAACCCTGAAATGGCCACGGCGGCGGATGTGATGGGCGCACTGTTTCTTTATGCTGCGGGATACAACGTGCCCGAGAACTACATTCTGGTGGGCCGCCGCGAGGAGTTTCGTCTCTCCGAAGAAGCCACGGTTAAACCGGCATACGGGAAAAGCCGTCGCCTGACAGCAGGCGAGCTGAGACAGATTTTCGATCGCATCCCCCGGGAAGGGGACGACAAAATTCGGCTCATGGCGAGTCTCTCGTTGCCACCCAAGATTGTGGGACCGTTCCGCTATGCGGGGGTTCGCTCGGACGATCCGAACGACCTCGTACCGCACGAGCAGCGCCGCGACCTGAGGGGGCTCGCCGTCCTGTTTGCTTGGCTGAACCATACCGATGCCAAGGGTGACAACAGCCTGGACACGGTGGAAGGCGAAGGTGAGGATGCCAGATTCGTGCATCATCTGCTGGACTTTGGGGATTGCTTTGGAAGCGACAGCGATATTGCCAAGGATCCGCGCCACGGGCGCGAATATGTAATTCTCCCTGTGAAGTGGAGCCGTATGTACAGTTTGGGATTGTTCTCCCCCGATTGGGAGACGGTTCATTATCCGCACGAAATGAAGCCCGTCGGCAATTTCACCGCCGCCGCTTTCGATCCCCTCGCCTGGAATCCGAATTATCCCAACCCGGCCTTTGTGGAGATGACTCCGCTCGACGGGTATTGGGGGGCTAAGCGCGTGATGGCGTTTCGCAACGAGCAAATCCGCGCCATCGTCGAAGAGGGACGATTTCAGGACCCGAAGGTGGTGGATTACATCACCCAGGTGCTCGGATCCAGGCGGGACGCTATTGGCCGGGCCTGGTTCAGCCAAGTGCTTCCGCTAGAAGGATTTCGAATTGTGGACGACCATCTGGCATTCGACGATCTGGCAGTCCAATACGGCTTTTCTTCGCCAAGCCGTTACCAGCTCACCTGGTTCCGATGGAACAACAAAGCACTTCGAAAGGAAGACGTATCCAGCTCCGGGTCCGGCAGCTCTGCCCTGCCCAACCCGTTCAAATCTCTTGCCGTGGGGTCTTACATTGGCTGCAGGATCGCACGTCAGCCTGCGGATGGGCGGTCCGTTACAGTCTACTTCCGCCACCAGGGAGACAACTGGAAGCTCGTCGGCATCTCGCGAGTCACCGCCAGCAAGGTGGACTGGCAGAAGCACGATGAGTCGTTCAATGCTTCCAATCTAGGGAGCACAGCGGGCGAAACGTATAAGAAAGCGCCTTAGCTGACCGGCGTATGCAGCAAAAGTCGGGGTTCGCCAACATCATGTGATCCCGGACCACGCAGTTGCGCCTACGAAGCGAACATCAGTTTACTCACGCATGATAAAGCCAATACGTACCAAACCGGCGGATTCGTTGCTCTGCTGCACCTGTATGACTGCGCACTGCTCGCCTGAGTTGTTTGACGTTTTCATATCCCTTTCCTGCCTCTGGCATTCAAGCGCGTTCCTTGTAACCACTAAAGAGCACGATTCACGCCAAACACTCGCTCATACGGCTAGCGGATATGCTGCCGGTAGATGGTGATGTCAGGACTCGCAAGGCTGCACCCTGTGGCCACGGGGCTGGCCGTTTGACGTTGTGCGGACGCGTATGTCGATTTGTCGACACTTTCGCTTGTTCCAGAGTGGCTGCCGCCATTCATGGAATCTATAGCTAAACCGTTCGGACCTTGGCTTCAGCCGTCGGCGCAATCCGACTCGGTTTTTGGAAATCGATTTGCTCCCTGTTTGGTAATGCCCTCTTCAAACAAGCGGACCTGGAGGTCAGGACAGAATCGTTGAGATTCCGTATCGCTGTCCTCTCCGTCCGCTTGTCCCGCCAGGCTGGTGGAGAACCTAGACATGCCGAAACCTAATGAGCAGAGGAAAACGTTAAGTCAGAACGGTCTTTCGGACGAAGAGATCTGGTCGGCGATCCGGTATCTGGATCCCGACACTCATAAGGCAACCACTGGCAACGCCATTATCGCCTTCGTGGCGGTTCTTTCCATCATCTGCCTAACCATTCTGTTTTATGCACGAGGATGGTGAGTATAAACCGACAGGCGCAGTTTCTGGTGTTCGTTTAAGGTCCGTATCCACCAGTTTCGAGTCTTACCTTTCCGCGAAACATGCGGTACATGATGATGAAATAGGTCAGTGCGAGGCACATGCCGAATGCCCACCACGGCAGACGCAACTTCCATGTCATCTGGGTAGGCCGAATTGCGCAAAGCCCCAAAGTGTGAATCCGCCGCTCAGGGTGAATTTCCAGCCAAGTCTTGAGCCCACTCTCAGTGCCAGAGGCGTAAGTGCAGGAAAGACGATATCGGCAGAATCGACGGCGATTGGAATTGTATTAGTGGTATTTTCAGGATGCCCTTGAGAACATTGGGAATAGATTCCCCACCGGAACCAAAGCTCCCTCTTTAGTTTTGCGTGGACTAGTTGTTTCCTTCATCACGCCCTTACGATCCCCTGTCGTGCCGCCTTTTGCCAACAGAGATTCGGCTGCAATCGGAAATAAGCCAGATTGGGTCGGTCAATCAAGGTCTCAGAAGGGACTTTCCATAGTCTATTGGAATTGCGAAATTCGATCCGCCGAAATCGCGCACCATGGCGAAGTTAATTCCAACGACTTTGCCTTCGCTGTTGAAAAGCGGACCGCCGGACCCGCCGGAGGTCGTTTGAGCGTCATAGATGATTCTGTCAGGCAGCACGTCGCCGATGTGCCCTTGCGTTACGATGGGTCGAATCAAGCGTCGGCCGGCGAGTTCCTCCATTACCTGGTTTGGGTCGCCCTTGGTTGCGGTGGCGATCGCCTGCAGTGTTTCTTCACCGGTCCGAGCAAGAATTGCGTCCAGCCCCGTAGGGTAGCCGAGGAGCACGACCGGGGCACCACTAACAACCGACTGCCGACCGTCCCCTAGTGCGACCGTTCTAATCTGCGGTTTGGGAATATTGCCCTTAAGGAGAGCTACATCGGCATCAGAGGAAATTTTCTCCGTAGTAACAGAGACTCCATGATTCACTCCGGGAAAATACGCCGTCATCCCCGCAAGCACCGGTTCAAGCCCCTGATTTGTCATTTCCTTTAGATCATCGTTATTCCACCAAGGTTCGGCCACGTGATGGTTCGTCAGGATTTGCCCCTTGTCGGAGATGAGAAACCCGGTGCCGAAAACATCGAGGTGTACCTCCGGACCAGCCCCGGTGATGCCCAACAGAGGGTTGTTATGCTCGTCCGTGAGCGGCTCTCCTGTGCTGGTTATACCGACATAGTGCAATTTCAATCCCGTGGCACGATCTCGGAACGCAACGACGACATGAAGCAGGCAAACGCTGGGCTCGTAGGATTGGATGATCGTCTGTGCAACCTTACCCTCGTTCTCAAGCCGTTGCAATCGTTCCTCTACGACGCTCAGTTGTGTTTGCAATGCAGAGGAGTCATCGGCGTTTTTGGTTGCAAGCTGCGATCTGAGATTTTGGCTCTGCTTTTGAAGTTGAGCCTTCTCGGAATCGCCTGGAGGCGAGGGGCTGCGTCCGACATCTTCAAGAGCGCGACGCGA
Source organism: Terriglobales bacterium (assembly GCA_030040855.1). GTDB lineage: Bacteria > Acidobacteriota > Terriglobia > Terriglobales > Acidobacteriaceae > JAFAGX01. The sequence continues at coordinate 846 of JASHSL010000045.1, read as the reverse complement.
GCGGTCCAACAGCTTTTCCTGCGTTAGCATCCCGGTTTGCAATCGCGTGATGGCTGCGTAAACGCGCGAGTTCTGTTGTTGAGTGCGGTGATAGAAGCCCAGAAAGAGAATGGCGGCAACAAGCAAAGCAGCAATGCCCAACATTCCGCCCCTGCGAAACGTCTGCCGTTCTTCATTGACCGCTGCCAACACCTGTTGAGCGACGTTTCGATTCTCTTCCACCGTGCTTGTCTTCTGCCCCAATTCCTCCAGATGGTGTCTGCCGCGCAGCTGCTGGCGCACGCGCGACAACAGTTCATGAGGATCGAAGGGCAACGAAAGCACGTCATCGGCGCCAAGATCGAGAGCCCGGGTACGCTCGGCTGACCCCCCAGGAGACAACATGATCACTCGAATGTTCTGCGTGCGTTCGGAACCCTTGATCTCGGATAAAAGATCGCAGCAGTCCAACTGGGGCGGATTAGCACCTAGTATCACCGCGTCAGGACTGAAGGCGAAGACTGAGTTCATTCCGTCGCCGGTGTCAGTCGCGACCTCATATCCCGCATTGCGCAGTAGGCCGACGACGGCCGTCCGCAAAGCCTCATCCGACTCGACAACCAACAGTTTTTCCCTCACTGATTCTTCCATGATCCCTCGATGTGAGATGTTTTCGGACCTTCCAAGGATTCAATGGAGCATGTTGGCCGTCCCCGATCTCCAGGGCTGGATTGGATGCGCTCTGGCGTGTGCAAGCGCGGAAAGCACGTAGCAAATAACCGACCGCCGCTCGGCCGCGCAAGACGAACCGGCCAGTGCGCCGCGGCCGCGAGGCCAGTTTGCGCAATCCTAGTCCATCTATAGTCC
>JASHSL010000481.1 GCA_030040855.1 Terriglobales bacterium | reverse complement strand
GAACGCGATGGCAATACTGGCGGCATCCTGATTTGCTGATTTTCACTTGGCAGGCCTTCGGGAATAATAGCGGTATCAATATGACGCGCTATTCGTCGCAACTCCGTTCAGCACAACAACCATGGCAGCAGCGAACTGAGCGCATCGCCGCCGTGTTTTTCTGCGCGATGATCTTCAGCTACGCCTGGGTAGCGCCCGGGATGTACCATCGCTACGCGGCACAAGGCTACGCGGATTTCTCGGCGTTCTACACGGCCGGAAAAACGGTGCAGATGGGCGAGGGAGAACGCTTGTATGACCTTGCCGTACAGACCGAGGTGCAAAAGCAGTTTTCGCACGCAGCGGTCCGGCGCAACCAGGCGCTGGCTTATATGCGCCCGCCGTTCGAGGCCGCTTTGTTTGTGCCGTTCGCCCATCTGGCGTACCCACGCGCCTACCTGGCGTGGGCCGTGCTCAACCTGGCGCTGGTAGGAAGCTCTGCGATCATACTGCGTGCCTGGATTGCCGACTTACAGGAGATTCCAAGCTGGGTCTATTACCCAGCATATTTTGCATTTTGCCCACTGGCATACGGGTTGGCTCTGGGACAAGACCTCGGCCTCGTGGTCCTGCTCTTCGCCTTGATTAGCGTGAGCTTGCTCGGCAGGAGAGACTTCCGGGCAGGATGCTTGCTCGGCCTTGCGCTGATCAAATTCCACTTGGCGCTGCCGTTCGCCTTCGTGCTTCTTCTGAAGCGGCGTTTCCAGGCGCTGGCCGGATTTGTATCCGTTGGCATCTTGCTGGCCGCGGTTAGCGCGGCGATCGTAGGAGTTCGCGGACTCGTAGAGTACCCGCTCTATCTCTGGCGCCTGAACCAGATACCGGCGGCCGCGGCAATTTTTCCCGGCATGATGCCGAACGTGCGCGGGCTTTTCGAGGGCTGGGGAAACCCCATGCGGTCCTACCTGGCGCTTGATGCGGTCACGGGAACCGTCTCTCTCCTCCTAGTGATCTGGGCTGCGCGCAAATGGCGTACGGAATCCCTTGGCTCCAAGGTTTATCTGGCAGGCCTGGCGTTAGTGCTGGTGGTAACCGTTCTGAGTGGATATCATACGTTTTCCTACGACCTGAGCCTGCTGTGTCCCGTTGTCCTGATGAGCGCGCGGATTGGTCTCAAGGACCCTCAACTGGACGTGCGGACACGCACACTGCTGGCTGTGCCCGCAGGCGCATTGCTGTGCGCTCCGCTGTATCTGATCTCGATGCAGCTCTTGGGACGATTGAATGTGATGGGGATCTGCCTGCTTGGGCTGGCTGCGGGATGGAGCAGGACGACGGAGAACTGGAAGAACAGAGCTGTCTGAAAAAGCGCAGCCTATGTCCAGCCAAGATAAGTGCTGCTCACGCTTCATGAGAGGGCTGGCCGCTTTCGGCTCGCCTCGAATCCTGACCGCGCATATGCGCGGAGAATCGCCCCCTAAGCTGGCGTACCGCGGCCGCTTGACGGGCATCGGGCCAAGGACGAGAATGTTGGGCGAAAGGAGTTACCTCGATGACAGAATTTTCAGGTTCTTTCTCCGGGCGTGTCCAAGTACTCACCACAATATCGGTTGCAGACATCTCGGGTCACGAACTGCAGACGGTCGAAATCACCGCTCCTCAGACGTCAACCGACGTGAACTGGAATGGCGCTCGGGTCACCTACTGGGGAGTGTCGGATCTGATTTCGGGCAACGGCACGCAGCGGGGCTACTACGTCAACGAACGTGCGGACGGCAGCCGCGACTGGGGAACCTTCGAAGGCAAGGTAACCACGAGTCGGGACGGAACAACGATCGAAGGAACATGGCGGGTGTCGGGTGGGACGGGAAAGTTTGCGGGTGCGACCGGCCAGGGCACATACAAGACCCGCCTGAGTTCGCCGACGGACTTGGAATGCCAATGGAATGGCCGCTATGAACTTGCCGCCTCCGCCCAAGCTGCCTAACCAAGAATGAAGGCAAACCAAACCCAAGGGCGCGCTCCGCGCGCCTTTTTCCTTTCAAACTCCGCCGACCCAGTAGGCCAAAGGGCAGGCCTACAAGTTCGATACGCCGTCCGGCTGCAATTCCAGTCCTAAAGATTGCCGCAGGCGATTTCCCAGCGATCCGGGACCGAGCGAAATGCCCTCTCCGCCCTCCGAATGGCGACATGCGCGCGAGGCCGACCTTGCCCAGATGCTTCAATGATGCGCTTGGACGTCGGCGCATGCTGTAGCCACCTGGCGAGATAGTTCCCTGGAACTTGAGGTGCCCTCAAAACCTCTCCCTCCGCCAGTTCCTTTCGTTCCAGTCAGTTGCTCGCGTCACTTGCGCAGATCTACAACGACCTTGCTGAGGCAGCGACCATGAACATTGAGTGGCTTCGCATCGAAGACCCTCCCTTGACCCGGTCTCGCGAACCTTGGTCCGAAACGGATCGAGCGCTGACACGTCTAAGGCAGTTTGGGAGCTCAGCGCACTGAGTCGGGGAAGATGGCGATGTCCCTCGTTCGATGGTCGCATGGATTGACTTGAGCGGACGAGGCGGGTGCCGAGGGTAGCGTCACTCACAAGGAGAACGTGACATGCCAACCAAAAGGTACATGCGGGAGCCGATCCCTGTCTCCGGCGGGGACCTATGCCACAGTCCGCACATCTTCAACCGTATGCTCCGCGCATTTTGCATCTCTGCAACCGCGGAAGAAGCAACGAGAGTCTTGCCCCAGAAATCGTGCCCCGAGATCGCAGGAAGGGGCCGTGTACTGTTGTCTGCGCGCGCCTTGTACGTCATCAATCGCCGGACGATCGGTTTGAGTGTTGTTGTTTTTTTATGCGGGTCCCTCTTAGCCCAGACCAGCAAGCTTCGCGAACACTTTGACCACGCAACGGTGTTGTACGGTTGGGTCACGAACGACCGTGGCCAGAAGCTGCGCACCTTCGTCACCCGCCCTAACAATGCCAGCAAAGTGCCGGCAATCTTCTTCGTTGGATGGCTGAGCTGTGACACGATGGAAAGCCCTAACCCAAAATCCAGTGACGGGTTCGGCATTTTATTGACGCGGCTCATCGACCACTCTGGATTCGCTACGGTGCGCATGGATAAGCCCGGGGTGGGCGAAAGCGAGGGCGATTGCGCCAAAGCTGATTTTCAAAGCGAGATGACCGGCTGGCAGGCGGCCTTCGCTTCCATGTCGAACTATGATTTCATCGACCTGGATCGTGTGTTTATGGTTGGCTTGAGCAACGGCGGCGGATTCTCCCCGCTTGCCGCACATGATCACCCCGTGCGCGGCTATGTCTCGGCTAGTTCCTGGGGACGAACCTGGTATGAACACATGTTGGAACTGGAACGGCGACGCCTGACCGCACAAGATTGGTCACCCGCAGAGGTCAACCGCGAGGTAAAAGGTTTTGCGGAATTCTACTCGCTGTATCTGATCAAGGGCATGACTCCCGGTGAGATCGTCGCCCAGCATCCAGAGTGGAAAAACCTGTGGTACGATGGCCCCGACGGCCAGTACGGTCGCCCGGCCGCCTTCTATCAACAGCTCGAAGCTTTGAATTTGGGCGAGGTTTGGCAGAACGTGACCGTACCTGTGCTCGTCATCCGCGGCACAGCCGATACGATCATGAGCCGGGCAGACAGCCAAGCGATCGCGCAGATTGTCAACCAAGTGCATCCGGGTCGGGCCCGCTATCTCGAAATCGATGGCATGGCGCACGATTTCACTGTGCATGACAAATTCAATGATCCGATCATTCCGACCATTCTGAACTGGATGAAAGAACAGTTGGCCGCACAACCCGACTGATGCATCTGAGACCCATGTCGTTGTCAAGCCTGATGCCTGGCCTGAGGTCGCGAGAGTCCGGGCGAGTCATAATTCGCGTTTGAGGCAAAACGATGGGCAAAGCGCTGGTTTCTCTCACTTTTGATGATGGACTGCGCTGCCAGTTCGAGCGTGCGGTTCCGATCCTGGACCGCTATGGATTCAAAGCAACGTTTTTTTTGGTTGCAAATACTGATCCCGTCTTCTCCGACGGCGTCGCAGAAAACCAAAAGTATGGGTGGCGCAAGATTGATTGGAGCGCCGAGGACATTCGTCTTCTCCGGCACATGATCGAACGGGGCCACGAAATCGGGAGTCACACTGTGAGCCACAAACGTCCGTCGATCAACGCCAAGCCGATGTTCGAGGCTTCTGAGTCTAAGAAGCTAATTGAGACTTGGATGGGAGTGGAAATTCCCTCCTTTTGCTATCCATTTTATGAGACCATCCAGGAGCTCAAACAGCCAGCGATCCAGGCCGGCTATCAGCAGGCACGGACGGGGCACGAAGACGCTTACTATGATTCGCCGAATTCGGTGGACTGGTTTGCTGTGGATTGCCGGCAAATTACGACAGAGGAGAATGTCAGCGGCTGGGTCAAGCCCGGTTGCTGGCATGTGCTCACCTTTCATGGAATCGGAAACGAACAAGACGGATGGGAACCCATCTCCGAGCATGCATTTGCTAGGCAGATGGCGGAACTGGAAGAGCTAAGAAAATCTGGCGCTGTAGAAGTGCTCACTTTTAAGGATGCCGCAAACCGCCTCCGAGACAACCACGCCTGGTCACCTTCGCCATCGAACAAGCGAGCAAGATCCAAGTTGCATGGCAGAACGCGACAGGGAGCGCAAGGCTTGGACCCGGGGGGAGATTCTAGGCCGAAATCCAACCAGCAATGATGACCCCGATCAAGAAAGCACGGGTCAGCACACTGACGAGGAATAAGTGGTAGGTTGCGAGCAGGCCTACGAAGAGTTTGCCGGCTAGAAACATGGCCACACCTCAGGCAGAGTCCCTGTATTTGCCATCACCAGTACAATCGCCGGATCTTTCACGACCTGCCCCTCTTAGGCAGGGAATCGACGACCGCCACAAACAGGCTCACCACCGCCAGCATTGCCAGAAGATGCATACTACCCCCTTGGATTTGCATCGTAGCCTGCCCTGCACCGACTGGGAAGAGCACTTTCCTCTGATGACTTGGGCCATTACGAAAGTGACCCGGAACATCCGCCGGCAGCCAGCGCGCGTGGAATCATCGAAACGTCCGGAACCGGCTCCGCGCTGGCCTTGAATTTCGGCGGGCCGAGCGGCCACCCGGAGGATTTGGCAGAGCTGAGTGGTGGCGTGCCCTTGGGCAGATACTTCGACCTCGGAAAATTCAGAGACGAGCCCGGAGCACAAGAGGCCGCGAACGGGCTGACAAAAGACGGATTCCACACCGTGGTGGTGCAAAGAATAGGTTTTTGGACGACCTTCTACCACGTCCTCGTAGGACCCTACGGCAACGAAGCCGAGGCGGAAGCTGCGCGTGGGAAGCTAAGGTCCAACGGCTTCACGCCCCGCAACCTCCCCCAAAAGCCCCGAACGCTATTGTTACTGCCTCGGACATCCTCCCGGGCAGAGGCGGTCAAGCCCGTGGGCAGTCTGGTCGTCGCCTGGGAAGCCTATAGCCCCGATGCCATTGTGAAATTGGTGAAGCAAGGCAGGGTCGTTGAAACCGCCCAAGCCAAGTGGGTGAGCCGGGAGGCTCCTTACCGGCACAATAATCGAGTACCGAGTAACGGATCAGGGTTCGCGAAGACTTCTGGAAATTCACTTCTCCGGTGCCAAGCAAACCTTAGTCTTCGCCGATAATGGCGAGGCGATTGGCTTTTAGTTGGCCTCGGGGCAAACCGCATTACGCGTAATGTGTTAGATATCGATCCGCTGCTCAGCGTGCTTTCTCAAGTACCAGCAAGGGCTATAGCCAACGTGGGGAAATAGAGCCTCGACACAAACTTGATTCTGGGGCGGCGGGAACTGATATTCCGTTTTGCCGCTCTTCTCATGAATCACGTATACCGGCTGAACGGCCACATTCCCGAAGGGTTGGCGGTGAGCCGGTAGTCGAAAGCGCCAGGAAATGTAATCTCCGGCATACACTACGGCCAGGAGCAGGATCGCGGCGACAGATCCGTAAAGCAGTATGCCTCGCATTCAACCCGCCTCCCTCCGTTGCGAGAGACACTCCGAAAGTATGCTGCCAGTATGCTAGGAATGTATCTAGTCGGCAAATCGAAGTTCACCCGTCTGCATGTTCACCGCTTGGACGGAGAGGCTACGGGTTCTTAAACGGGAAAAAGACTGCAGAGACGCCGGGTGAGGCGGCCCTCCCCACGGGCCAGCCGGCCGATTGCAGGAGAATAGGGATGGGGGACTGCCGGAATGATCAGAGGTCGAAAGCGGCCGTCTTTTTCCCGACATCAGGTCCCGTGCTGCATGGTTCCGGCAAAACCTGTTGCGCCGCCCGATTCACTCGGCCACCTCGGTTGTCCGAACCACGATCGATCGAGACCTGCCCGATCCGTGGTTACTGTGCAAGCGAACTAGCAACCGCGGAAAAGGCGTTGTTCGCATTCCCTCCGATGAGGCGAACCGTGCCCACCACGAGCACCAAAATCACGGCCAGCATCACCGCGTATTCAGCAATGTCTTGCCCTTCGTCCTTCCGCCAAAGTTCACGCCATATGTCGACCATCGACTACCTCCTTCGCTTCAGCTGCTAAGAAATGTGAACCAAAGTAAAAATGCTAGATTCCTAAGGGTGGGTGACAGCTGAATGTGGGAACCTTCTGTGGCCGTGAGCGAACGGCTGGCGCTCACCCTGAAAGGACACGATTCTGCCCTCGCGGCAGCGGCTTGTCAAGGAAAATGCGTTGGACACTATGCGGAAATGCCGTGCCGGACAGGTGATCTGGCCGGAATCTCTCGGCCGTCCTCTGGCTCAGCCAAGGCTGCGCTCGGTTGTGCTCGACCGGGGGGCTTCTTCTTGCTCCCGACAAACCCAGGAACGAGCAGTTTCCGGCAGCTTCTTTTCTCTGGGTAACCGCAGCGCGTTAGCGATTCATTGTTACCTCTCTGGTTACTGCTGCAGGCCTCGATCCCTACGGGCGGGAAACCGCGCCAGGCCTTAGGGGCGCTCCGCCGGGTGCTCGATGCCGCTGTCTTCACGGTAGGTGCTTCTCCCATCCACAAATGTGCAAACAATTGCGCAAGCACACGGTTGACGCCAGAAAGCCTCCCCTTAGAAGTCTAACCTTTGGCACCGGACTTGCTGTTTACGGTAGAGAGGAATGACCCAATGAAAATGGCTTTGAAAATGGGTTTATCAGTGACAGTCTTCTTGCTTTGCCTCCTTATGTCGACGGGAGCGCTGGCCCAAGCTGGGGGGCTTGGGGCTGCCCCGATGGGTAGCACATTCACCGTTCCCGACCATGCCATGCACGCTTCTCCGCAGTCCGTGGCCCAGGCGCAAAGTCTCTTCCCGAGCGCGAGCACGGTTTCTGTGGCGGAAGGGGAATTGCCTCTTTGGGAAGTTGCGCCCGAACACCACGAGATGCCGCTCGGGGATGCTGCGCGCCTGCAAAAAAAGGAGCACGCAACCGACAAAAAGGCTCGCGTGGTTTGGGAAAACTAGTCTTTGCGCCCCGGTCCTCCTACCTGGAGCACGTTATAAGCTTCAGCGAAGGGTTGGAACCGGGGAGCAAGCACGTACGCGAAGCCTTGCCCGTGTCAGCATACTAATCCACCCTGCTGTTCTTCGAACCTCTCCCTGACTCCTTGCCAACCTGGCGTGAAAGCAACCGACCTTTCGAGCGGAAGTGGGTTACGACTCCTATCCCAGACGATCCCCCGGTTCTGAGTTCATGGGGAAGGTGCCTTAGAGGGACTGCAAGTGTTGCGCTCGCTGGTTGGCATCCGACATCAGGGCCACAGCGTACTTAGAACCAGAAAGACATCCCCGCATGACGGCGAGGCTGCTGTAGTAGTCGTTATATCGGAAAAAGCCCGTCTGCCCCCGCCACATGGGATAGAAATCGCATGCCTGGAGCCACTTCTCGTACACTGGTTCGATGTTGACGAAGGTGTCGGGCAAGAAGTCGGTAGAGTCCTCCCAATTTTCGGCATAGAAGAGTTGGGAGACCGCATGTGCGGGCTGGCTGCGGACCAGCGTGTCCAAAGCCGCGTAAAAGATCGCGTCGCGCACAATTCGATGACAGTTCTGATGGTCTTTATGCCAACTTCCCCTCCAATGGGTCACCACGAGATCTGGCTTCTGGTCGCGGATTGCGTCGCAAACTCGCAGCGCACTTTCGTCGTTGAACGGTATCGCGGCGTCAGGGTAGGTGAACAGGATGGCCTCTGCCCCGAGCAGATGCGCCGCTTTCTGGGTGGCTGTGCGTTGCAGCTCCCCGTACTGCTGAACCGGGATGGTTTTCGGAGCTCCCCTCTCCCCCAGTGAAAGGCTGAGCAGAACGCCCGCGCCTCCGCGCTCGATGTGCCGGGCCAGCACCGCGCCCATGGTGAAGAGGCCGTCGCCGGGATGGGCTGCAATCGCCATGATTCTGCCTGGCACGGCTTCTGCCGATGATGGCGCCCAGGAGGGCGCTTTCGCCAAGGCCGACAATACTGCTGCACTTCCCATCGATTGAGCGAAGCTACGCCGGTTCATCCTCACTCCTTCCACCTTCCCCCGAGGGATCGTCGGGTTGCTCTCAAGCTGTTTTTTGTGCCCGTGCCTGAGTTTGCGCACAAGGCATTCGAACCTGAGCCGTGATGCCGTTTCCGAACCCTAGGTTCGGCGTTTTGCGTTCGGTGCGGACTCCCACGCAAGGCGCGCACAACCGAGCAGGTTCATCCGCTGGCCGAGCTTGCTCACGGTTACTTTTACTTGCTTCACTGCCAGCGGTTGGGCGCGTTCGGCCATCGCTTGCCGCAGCGATTTCACATACAGGTTGGCGATCGCTGCCATGCCTCCGCCGATGACCACGACTTCCGGGTCGAAGAGGCTGATGAGGTTCGCGATAGCGAATCCCAGGAACCTGCCGGCGTGGTGGAAGATGTCCAAGGCCAGCCGATCGCCTTGGCACGCGGCAGCCGCAACTTCGCGGGCGGTTATCTGGGCGGCATCCAATCGTGCGAGACTGCTTTTCTCTCCGTCCTCGAGGCGTTTCCGCGCAGCGCGGGCGATGGCCGGTCCCGCCACCAGAGCCTCTAGCTCTCCCATCCGTGAAGCCTCCGGCACATCCTCGCGGGTGACTGTCAGCCATCCGGCGCAACCGGAGAGTTCATGCGCACCCCGGAGAATGCGGCCGCCGCTGAGAATGCCGGCGCCAATTCCGGTGCCGATGGTCAACACGATGGCATCGGACTTGCCCTGCGCTGCTCCCCGCCAGCTTTCCCCCAGGACCGCGGCAATCCGATCGCTCTCGACCGCCACAGGAATTCCCAACCAGCGTTCGAGACGTCTGGCCAGCGGCATGCGCTCCCAACCCGGTAGATTGGGGGCCCACACCGTCCCGTTCCGCCGCACTAATCCGGGCACGGAGACCCCCGCCGCGAGAAATACCTCTTGGGGGCTCTTCCCACCGGCGATTTGCTCGGCCAGTCGGCGAATCTGGAGAAGCGGGCCCGAGGGGGAAGCTCGGTCGACCGGCGCGGTCGACCCGCGGACCACGCGGCCGTTTCGATCGATCATCGCCGCCGAGCACTTCGTGCCTCCAAGGTCGGCCGCAAAGATATGGCTGGACACCGTCGATCCTTGTGATCTCGATCTATGTCGTCCGTCGGAAACCGCTTCGAGCGACGAGCCAAAACTCTGCTTGACAATCCTACGTAGTCCGTACTAAATTTGTCCAGTCGTCTAGACAACTAGGTGGTTCTCCGTGGTGCTCGCCGCGCTTGATCGCTGTAGCGTGATTCCTCTTTATTACCAAATCCAACAGAGACTGCTCGATCAGATTCGTTCCGGGGCGCTTAAATCCGGCCAGCCCGTTCCCTCCGAGCAAGAGATCGCAGCCGGACTGGGCGTCAGTCGAATGACCGCGCGCCAGGCGCTCAAGTCCCTGTGCGACTTGGGTGTCACCTACACCCAGCGAGGCAGGGGCACATTCGTGTCGGCAAACAAACTGGAGAAAAACATCCGCCAGGTGCTGTCGTTCACCGAAGAGATGCGGGCACGCGGATTGCGTGCGGACTCCAACGTGCTGTGCTTCGAAACCGTGCCGGCAGTTGCGGAGATTGCCTCCGCCTTGCACGCCGCTTCCGGAGAGCCGTTGATCAAGCTGCACCGCATTCGCCTTGCCGATTCCTGCCCCATGGGCATTGAATGCAGTTATATTCCCCAGCGACTGTGTCCCGATCTGCTCAGGACCTTCGATGCCTCGACGTCTCTGTACCAAACCCTATCCGAACGCTACGGCATTCAGATGGCATTCGCTGACGAGGTGATCGAGGCGGCGCTGGCCAGTGCCAAAGAAGCGTGCCTGCTTCGGATCGCGAAGGGCAGCCCGGTTTTCATCTTCACCCGTGTTTCATCTGTGCAGAGCGGCCAGGCCGTTGAGTACGTGAAGTCTACCTATCGCGCGGATCGCTACAAGATTGCACACCGCTTAACACGCCTCAACCGTGAGCTCCTTTACCCTGCGGAGCTAAAGGAACTGGGCAATGCTCAGGTACGGACCGCGCCGGTGGACGGCTAGATTGAGGAGGTGCCGGACCCATGTCCGCCCAACAGTATTTGGATTCGATCACGGCGATCATCTCCAAGATCCGGACTACGCAGGCAGAAAAGATCGAGGCTGCCGGTGAGATGTTCGCCAGCTCGATCGCCAAGGGTGGTCGTGTGTACTTGTTTGGCAGCGGCCATTCTGTCCTACCCGTCCTCGATGTCTTTCCCCGATATGGAAGCTTCCTCGGCTTCTATCCCATTTACGACCCGCGCCTGATGTGGTTCAACGTGGTCGGTCCGGGCGGAGCCCGTGAACTGCTCTGGTTGGAACGCCAAGAGGGATACGCGCGCATCATCCTCGCCAGCTACGAGCTTGGAACGAGCGACTCCATTTTGATCTTTTCCCATGGTGGCCTGAATGCCGTCCCGGTCGAGATGGCGATGGTAGCCAGGGAGAAGGGTGCCAGAGTCGTCTCCGTTTCTTCGCACCAGAACTATCGTCAGGCCAAGGCCACGCACTCCAGCCAGAAGAAGCTGGCGGACGTTTCCGAGATCGCCATCGATAATTGCGTACCTCCGGAGGACGCGCTCGTGTCGGCCGACGGAATTTCCGAAAGGTTCGCCGCTGGCTCAACCGTCGCCGCCGTCTCCATCGCCATGAGCCTCGTAGCCGAGGTCGGCATGCGGCTAGTCGAAAGGGGAGAACGGCCGCTCACTTTCGTCTCGCCCAACGTAGGCGAGCCCAACCACAACGAACAGGTGTTCCAGGAATACGCGCGCAATCTGGCGCGCCGAAACTCATGAGAAATAGGGGGGATCTATGTCGATCGTAGAATCGAACCTCGCAAGTCTCCGACCATGGTTTCTCAAGGCAACGCTTCTTGTATCTCCCGAACCGCAAATCGCGATTTGCTTTCTCCGCCGGATGAAACTTGGCAGGCTCCTCCCCCAGTTGCTTCTATGCCTGCTTTGCGTTTCGCCGGCCTTCCCGCAAGCCGGACGCGGAGGGATCAACGGCATCGTGAGCGATACATCCGGTGCGGTCGTCCAGGGGGCGAAGGTCGAAGCGAAAAATGTCTCAACCGGAGCCGCATTCCAGACGGTTACCACCGGAGCAGGATTCTACTCGTTTGCGTCACTTCCCCCGGCGACGTACGACGTCACGGTCAGCTCCGGCGGTTTTGCGACCTCTGTAAACAAGAATGTACTGGTAACGGTCGATGAGGCGACGGTTGTGAACGTTACTCTGAAGGCGGGAACGACCAGCGAGGTGGTGACCGTGAGTGGAACGGCGTCGCTGGTGGAAGCGACGAATTCCACCGTCGGACAGCTCATCTCGGCCGAGACGATGGATCGTGTACCGCTGCTGACCCGCGATGAATATGAACTGGTGCAACTGAGCGCCGGCGTGAGCGCGACTAACGGGACGCCGAACGCGGCGGATACCGCGGGCATCTTCAACGAGCGTCCGGGCGCCGACGTTTCGGGTTATACGATCAATGGCGCGAACCAGGGAAGCACATACTATGCTGTGGATGGCAGCACGTTCGCCATTGCGGAAAATAACCTGGGAGCGCTCATTCCCGCGTGGCAGGTTCCCCTGGATGCGATCCAGGAATTTCGCGTGGAGACGCAAGAAGTTCCGGCGACGTATCAAAGCGGCGAATCGGGGGTCATCAGCCTGGTGACAAAGGCGGGCGGTAATAACTTTCACGGCGATGCCTTTGGGTACTTCCGGCCCAACTGGCTGGCTTCGAATGACTATTTCGTGAAACAGAGCCAAATCCTGAATGGACAAGCCAACACTCCTCCCAATTTCCATCGCTACCAGGAGGGCGGTTCAATTGGTGGCCCGATCGTGCGCGACAAGCTGTTCTTCTTCGGAGACTATGAGGCGACGCAGCAAGGACTTTTGCAAAGCGCGTACTACACCGTACCGACGATGGCCGAGCGCACGGGCGATTTCTCTGCCGACCTTCCCCTTGGCCTAACCATTTACGACCCGCTGGTTCCCGACCTAGCCAACGGCACGCGCCAGCCGTTCCCGGGCAACATCATTCCTAAGGCAGATCTGAACCCAATATCCCTGAAGTACACTCAGCAGTTTCCTATTCCCAACCGCCCGGATGTAGGGCCGTTTCATCTCAACAATTACTTTGCATCCGGTCTCCAGCCGAACGATGCGCAGAAGTTTGACATTCGGATGGACTACAACCTCAGCGAGAAGCAGCACATCTTCGGCCGATTTTCCTTCGACCGCAATAAGTTTGGGAACGTCGACCTCTACGGCGCCAGCAACATTTACGACCCCAACTACTATCAGAACATCACCAATGGCCGGAATGTCTTGCTCGCCGACGACTTGACGCTAAGCTCCAAGACCTTGCTCCAGTTGCGCTATTCCTTCACTCGACATTACGAAGACCAGACCGGCGATCCGCGGCAGATCGGCTTCGATATCACGTCTCTGGGGTTTCCGGCTTCCCTGGTGCAGCAGCAGGTCTACAAAGACATTCCCCTTATTTTCTTCTCCGACTACGTTACCGCGAATCTTGGCTCCAACTGGTACACCACGTTCCTTTTCGCCAGCATGGTGCACGACGCCTTGGCAACGCTTACTACAACCAAAGGCCAACACAGCCTCAGTATGGGATTTGAATTCCAGAAGCAGTTCATGAATGAGGGCCAACCGATCGCGCCCAGCGGCGTATACGAGTTTGACACTACGGCAACGAGTTCGACCACGTTCGCGGGCAACGGCAGCGATTTCGCATCTTTCCTGCTCGGTATGGGTTCGTGCCCAGGCTGCGAATACGACAATTTCACCAAAGACATCTTTGGCGCCCAGGCGAGCCCCTACTATGCAGCCTACGTCCAAGATAACTGGCGCATTTTACGGAACCTGACCCTTAACCTGGGCTTGCGTTGGGACATTTTCGGAGGACGCACCGAACGGGAAAACCGACTGGAGTATTTCGATCCCACCGTAGCCTACACGGTGGCCGGTTTGCCCCTGGTCGGTGGCGAACAGTTTCCGGGGGTCAACGGGCACTCCCGCAGCCCGTTTACGACAAACATGAGAAATTTTGGACCGCGTGTTGGATTTGCCTACCAGCCACGCAAGCAATTTGTGGTGCGCGGTGGTTTTGGCATGGCTTACGGGCCGAGCACGCAAATGGTGGCCAATAATGCGCTCAACAACGACGGCTACTTTACCGCGACCGCCTGGAACGCCACCGCGTATAACGCCGATGGCAACACCGTTATGGTGAACAGCCTGAGCAATCCTTTCCCCCATGGCGTCGTGCAACCGACAGGAAGTTCCCTTGGTCCGGCAACGAATATCGGAGTCGGCTTGGACACCGAGCTGCATTCGCAGCGAACGCCGGTCACCTACAATTACAATTTCGGCTTCGAGTATCAGCTTCCCGGAGAATATATTATTTCGGCGGCCTACGTGGGCAGTCACGTTCTATACTTGCCGCTGGCGTATGGCGCGGACCTGGACTATCTGCCCCTGAGCACCATCCAGCAATATCAGGGCAGCACGAACCTGCTCTATACGATGATTCCAAACAAGTGGGCAAACATCTGGCCTGCGACTTCTGCGTATTACGGGGCGGCCACGGTTCCCTATTACCTGTCGGTGGAACCGTACCCCCAGTT
>JASHSL010000480.1 GCA_030040855.1 Terriglobales bacterium | reverse complement strand
ACGAATCTCGACCGTATGGGCAGGGCGCTCCCACCGTACTCCGAGACCAGACAGGCATCGCAAGGTACTCGCACAGTCTGCCCCGGTCGAAAAATGCTCGAGTCGCGAAGGTCCTTGCGCGATGGCGGCCAGCATGGCATAGCGATGGGAAATCGATTTGTCTCCGGGCAGGCGTAGGGTCCCGAAAATATTTCGGGCGGGGCGAATCAGCAGGCTGGGACCCTGTGCCATGAGCAGTCCAATCGGGGGAACGCCGTCAGCGGAAGCGCCGCCGAAAAAGTCAGATCCCACCGCTTCCCGCGGGCCGAGCCCACCCCGGCGATGCTGGGTGTCATTCGATCTCTCCCCTGCGGCCGATTCCGAGAGCTACATGCTAACGGATCCCGGACCGAACACGGCGAGGACCTGGCGGGTCAGGCCAGCGCCTTCGCTTCAGCCGCCGCTTCCTGGAAGATTTCCGGAGGCACTTCCTTGATGCTGACGCTGAATTCAAAGCTGGGTGTCAGGCTGCCTCGGCCCCAGCGATAGACCTCCCAGTGGGCCCGCACAAACTTCACCTCTTTGTGGTCCTTGAGATCTAGCAGCAGGGGATGCTGCCCGCAGTAGAACTTTTGCGGAAAACTGGTGAGCGGCCTCGGATTCCAGGTCGCGCCCTCGGAGGATCCGTGGATCAAAACATCGAGCGATTCCTGCTCGACAATGCTGACGATATTGAGAGTGAGCAGGAATACGCGATGGGTCGCGCCGCTGATGTCCGTCGCGGTCCCGTCGCCCTTGGCATGCACCACCGTCTTCTCGGGGACAAGGAACGTGTCAACCATGCGAGAGAATTGTAAACCAGTGCAGCCACGCCAGGACCGCATTCGGGTGAGTTATCGGCCGAGAAGCAACGCCCGGCAAAATCTTAGGCTTCGCGCGTTTCGAGCTTGGCCATGCCACCGGGACAGCGACCAGGATCATTCGAGATTGCTCACGCCGTCGACAAACTGCCGCAGAATCTTTCCGACCTCCTGCGGCTGCTCCCACGGAGAATAATGCCCGGCCTTCGCCACTACTTTCATCTGGCTGCCTGCAATCCGCTGCTGGATCAATTGCGCGTCGCCCACACCGGTCAAGAGGTCTTCCACTCCGGTGAGGACCAGGGCGGGCACGCGAATGGTCCCCAGCACCTCGACTGAGTCCCGACGTTCCGCCATTCCACGCTGCACCATGGCCACATCCTCCGGGGACATTTTCTGCATCATGCGCAAGGCACCTTCGACCAGATCCGGGCGTGTTTCGCGTGTGCTTTCTCCCAGCAACTTGGGCAATAGGCTTTCAAAATAGGAATCGGTTCCACGTTCCAACACCTGCGTGGCGGCTTCGAGGCGAGAAGCTCTGCCCTCGGCGGTGTCGGCTTGCGCCTTCGTGTCGCAGAAGACTAACCCAGCCACCCGCTCCGCGCTTGTCCGCCAGAACTCGAACAGCACGTAACCGCCAATCGAGACTCCCGCCAATACCGCGCGTCGGATCTCTTCCTGGTCGAGCACTCGCGCTAAGTCGGCAGCGTGCTTGGCCATGGTGGCCGGCCCCTCTCCCACCTGGGAATCTCCATGTCCCCGCAAATCGGGCAGCACGATGCGGTAACGGGAAGTGAGGGCGCCGACCACCGGCAGCCAAAACTCATGATTTGCCGGAAAAGGGTGAAGTAAAACCACGGGCGGACCGCTGCCGAAGACTTCGTAGAAGATATCCGCGTCGCCGCTCCTTACCTGTCGCATGACCCATCCCCCGTCCTCCCGGCGGCTCTAAGGGGCTTCAACCTCCGAGAAACATTCGCTTTTCATTCGCTCTAAGAAGCAGCTTCTTACGAGTTGGCCTGCGAAGCGCAACTTACTCGAAGACACCCCGCTTGGCATGCAGTGGGAGAAAGGCTACGGATTCGTCGCCTGCTGTCCTGCAGGGCGAGACAGGGGAAGAGCTAAGGGCTCCTCCGGCATGACGATCCAGGCGATCACATAGGCAACGAGGGTGAGGCCCACACCAAGGAATACCGAAATCAGCCACACCACACGCACCAGGGTAACATCCAGGTCGAAATATTCGGCGAACCCGGCGCAGACACCTGCAACCTTGCGCCCATCGCGGGGACGAATCAATCGCTTGCGCGCCAGCACGGCCCCCACACGGGTTCCACAGTAGGCGCACACATTGGCATCATCCTGAATCAGCTTTCCGCAATAGTTGCAGTACATCGCTGCCCTCCCGAAATCGGGCTCTACCAACTAGGATACGCCGATTCTGCATATTTTGCCCCGAATCGGCGACCATCGCTAAAGCTTAGCTTTGATTCCTGAAGCAATGGTGGACGCATATCAGCGCTTGTGTCTGTTGGCCTACATGCTGGCAGAAGACCAGGATTGCCCATTACAAATGACCTTTCCAAGAGCCCTGCGAAATCGACAAGCCTACTCAGGTCTGGCATACGAATCGCCATAGAAGTATCCACACCCAGATCGCCGGATCGATGTGCTCCCCGACTTTAATGACGCCTGGGAAGGCGACCAGGTTGAAGTTCACCACGGGCGGAGCTGAAACCGGGGAAATCTTCATCCCACCGGGAAGATTGGCACAGAACCAAAAAGGTTACTTTCGAGCAGTTCTTTCTTCTGAAGACGGCTTTGAAAGCAAGCATAATCGAATTTGCGGGCAACGGAGTAATTCTTGCACGAAGGAAAATAACGTGGGCCCTGGGAAGGTTAGGATGAGTGTCAATTTCAATGAGTTACCTAACTTTGGCTTTGGTCACTCGTTTGCGATAGATGGACATCGGGTTGCTATGTCTGAAGCCGTACATGACGCATCGCAGGAGTTTTGGCGTCCTCCCGCTCTTAGGTCAGAGCCTTCCGTACCTGCTCTGGCTGCAGCCTGTGATCGCTGCGAGACGGAGTTCATCGTAGGCGCGCATTTTTGTCATGTTTGCGGTGCCGCGCGGCCAGCCAAAGCCGCCAAGCTGCCCCAACATCCCTGGTGGTTTGAGTCATTGGAGTTCTGGAAGGCTGCGGAATTCCATCGCCTCAAGGAATGGTTCGGTCTGTCGACCGCCCCGCTGATTGCGTTCTCGGCGGGCACGGGTTGCGTTGTAGCGGCGATCATGGTCGGCCTTGTCTACTCCGTTCAGAACCTGGCTGATTTTCAAGCCATCCAGCTTTGGCGCATCGAGTGGCTCCTGGCCGCTCTGGTTGCGTTCGCGGCAGGAATCTTGTTGAAGCGACCCGGATCTGCGGAAAAATAGTTTCTCTCCAAACTAGGTTCCTGGTGTGTTGACCAGGGGTTGGTGCACTCTCCTACGGCCTCTTGGACGATTCATTTGGAAGCAACAGTTAAAGGGTAGCCTGCTGTCCTCACAGCCGATGGCTTAGGCTCGAAGCGTTCTTTGCCCCGAGCCTAGTTCATGAGCCGCTCAAATCTGTGAGGTCGCCCCCCCCAACATTTCATAAAATCAAAAGTCCGTGGTTTTCCATTCCGATGCCGACATTTCACAAACTCGAGGACATTCCCGCCGACTTCGGTCCGACCATATTGAGCGTGGGGAACTTTGACGGCGTGCATCGCGCACATGCCCAAGTGCTCAGCACCATGGTCGGACGTGCCCGCGAGCTGGGATGGAGGTCCGTGGCGGTCAGCTTTGAGCCTCATCCCATCCGCATCCTAAGGCCCGACTCGGAGCTTAAGTTGCTGACTCCCACCCCAGAAAAGGTTCGCCTGCTGGCGGCAACCGGGCTTGATGCCGTTCTCCTGCTTCCCTTTACTCGCGATCTCTCGCTCATGCCTGCGCAGAGTTTTGCCCACGACATCTTGAAAAAGGCTCTGCGGGCGGGCGAGGTGCATGAAGGTTACAACTTCCACTTCGGGCACAAAGCGGCAGGCGACGTGAAACTGCTGACCGAGCTCGGCCGAAAAATGAACTTTGCAGTCCATGTCTATTCCGAGATGCGCTTGCGCGGAGAGCCGGTTTCGAGCAGCCACATTCGCAAGCTGATCCAGCAAGGCCGCGTCAGCCGGGCACGACACCTGTTGGCCCGGCCCTTCAGCATTCTTTCCACAGCGGGACGAGGGCGAGGATACGGCGCCAAGTACACCGTGCCTACCATTAATTTGAGTCGCTACGAAGAGCTCGTTCCTGGCCATGGCGTCTACATTACGAAAACCCGCGTGGGAGAAGAATGCTTCCAGTCCGTCACCAACCTCGGCAACCGGCCTACGTTCGGGGTGGAGTCGTTTGCCATTGAAACCCATCTGTTGAATTTTCATCCCCTCCAGCTCGAACCCGAGACCGAGGTCGAGATTTATTTCCTCAAGAGGTTGCGGGATGAAATCAAGTTCGAGTCCGTAGAAGCCCTGCGCCAGCAAATCGCGAAGGACGTGAAGAAGGCGAGGCGTTATTTCCACCTCCTCCGGCTGACCAGTCCCGGCAACAACTGATATCAAGGCTGGTGGGGATGCGGTCGGGACTTCCAGCGGCAGGGGAATCTCATTCCATCGGTTCGACCAAGCCGACCGCTTCCCGGGTGCTCTGATCCGGCCGCCCGACCACGACTATGGCCAGAAGTATCAGGAGGATGCCCAGGCACTGGATCGGCCGCACGCTCTCGCCGAGCGCGACGCGAGCGATCAGAATCGAGAAAACCGGCTCCAGGCAACTCACCACCACCGCCCGCGTCGGCGGCAGATGCTGCAGCCCGGCGAAGTAACTGGCGAAGGGCAGAAGCACGGAGATCATCGAAAACCCGAATAGGAATATCCAT
Organism: Terriglobales bacterium; assembly: GCA_030040855.1. Classification (GTDB taxonomy): domain Bacteria; phylum Acidobacteriota; class Terriglobia; order Terriglobales; family Acidobacteriaceae; genus JAFAGX01. The sequence continues at coordinate 2,822 of JASHSL010000480.1, read as the reverse complement.
TGCGCCGGCGAGTAGTGCGCTGCGGCGATCCTCCAGGGCGGATTGAGGAGAATCCAAAACAGGGAGGCGCTCAGGATGGTGTAGAGGAGCACAGTCCAGCGATCGTGGCGGCGGAGAATGCTGTGCCCGCCTAGGTTGTAAAAGGCGAAGGAAAGGGCGGCCAAGATTGCCGCAGCCACTCCCACCGGATCCAGCCGCAATCGAGCGCTTCCGAAGATTCCTACCACGAGGGCGATCCCTGCGAGCGCCAGAGCGACAGCCAGGATGCGCTCGAAGGTGGGCTTTTGCAGGCCGCGAGCCAGGGCATAGAGCAGCACCCAAGCCGGGGCGGTGTATTGCAGGATGATGGCCGTGGCCACGTTGGTTCTTAGGATGGCGAGATAGTAAAAGTAATTGGAGGCGGCCACTCCCAAAATGCCCAACAGGAACATTTTCCCCAGCTCCGAACGGGACACGCGCAATGGCTGCCATCCCCGGACCAGGGGGAGCACGCCGGCCAGCAGCAGCAAAGAAAATGTGGTCCGGCTCTGGGACAAAATGAGCGGATCGATGGCACGCTGGGCATGACCGGGTGCGAACAGGCGGCCAGTGAACGCGGCGCGCCCCAAAGTGGCCGCGATGCCCCAAAGCAAGGTGGCGCCGCCAATGTAAAAATATCCGCGGATGGGATGGCGCTGGGCGATGTTCAACCTCGTCAGCCGATCGCGGCGTTCAGCGCGGAGCCCGAGAGAGCCGAAGGTGATCGTTGCCTGTGCTGGTTCGCTCTTCCTATGCGGCAGCGCAACGCGGATCTCGGCCCTCACGCATCAACATATTCGATGCTGTAGCTGATCTTCGCCGTTTTGCGCAGCATGGCGGCGACCGAACAATATTTTTCCTCCGACAGCCGTACCGCGTCCTCCACGGCCTTGGGAGAGACGTTACCGCCGACTCGGTAGGTCAAACGAATCTCAGTATAGACCGCCGGGGGATGCACTGCCCGTTCTGCCTCCGCTCGGACTTCCAGGCTGGTCAAGGGTTCGCGTTTCTTGCCTAGGATGGTCACGACATCGGAGGCCGTACAACCGCATAAGCCGAGGAGAACCAACTCCATGGGGCTGCCGGCGGTTTTCTTGTCGGCATCGAGCGGCAGTCGATGTCCGCTGCTTGAGATTCCCTCGAAGCGTTGTTCCGCGATCCATTTGGTGTTCACTTCGATCATCGCCTATCCTGCGCCTCCAGCCGCTGTCATCGCCGGTTATCCGTGCTAGGCTCGGGGTGAATCAGAACCCGGAAAAGATCCGGCGCCGCCTGTTTGAAGCGGATTTCGAGCTCCGTCTGCACGTCGTGCACCCGCGCCAGGGAGAGTTCGTCGGAGAACGTGACGTGGCAGGAAACATAAATGCGTCCCCGCACGTGCTTCACTTCGACCTCGTGCACATCGAGGATCTCGGGAAACTCGGAAACGATCGCCTTCAACTTGATCTCCAGGTTTAGGTCGCGCACTATCTGGTTACCGCTTTCGATGGTAGCGGGCTCGCTTTCAATGTGGGTAAGGATCGAGGAGATTTCCGGGACGTCGCGTCGAATCTCTGATTCGAGCCGAGTAACCCGATCGTGGGCCTCTTTGAGGCTGAGATGCTCGTACAGTTCGAGATGCTGTTCGACGTGCAGGCGGCCGCCCAGATCCTGGATGCTGACATCGTGGACATTCAGATTATGCCGGGTGGCCACACCGCGAACCCGATCAAAGATGTTCTCCTGCCAGGCGGGGCGCGGGATGGGATGAACCATGACGTCGGCGTCGGGCAAGACACCGCGCACGGCGGCGGTCACGGCGTCGGCCACCTGTTCGGAGTGTTGAAAGGTGACATTCCGCGCCAATCCGATCGAGAGGTCCGCAAAATACCGGTTTCCCGCCCGGCGAATGCGAACGCGATCGACCTCAAGCAGGCCATCGATATTCGAGATCGCGGCAACAATGCTCGCCCGCACACCGGAGGGGGCGGCATCGAGCAGCGCGTCGACCGTCCTGCGAGCCAAGCGCGAACCGACATACACCACAACACCGGCGACGAACAAGGCCGCGATGGGGTCGGCGGCATAGAGCCATTCGATCTCCTTGTTGCGCGCCACCTGAACGAGCACCAACCCGAGGACGACCACGCCACTGGCCCACATGTCGGTTGCGAAGTGCAAGGCATCGGCTTCGAGCGCTTGGCTATGGTACTTGGCAGCAATCTTCCCCAGGGCGCGGGAGCGCCAGAAATCCACTCCCATGGAGGTAAAAAGGACGAGGAAGGCGGCCACACTCGGCTCCACTTCGACGTGGCGAAAAAACAGTCGCTCGATGGCCGCATACACGATCCCGAGAAAGGTGATGAGCAGCAGAGCGGTCTCGATGAAGGCGGAAAAATTCTCGAATTTGCCGTGGCCGTACTGGTGTTCGGCGTCCGCCGGTTTGTCCGACACGCGAACCGAGAAAAAGGTGACCAAGGCTGCCACCAGATCGAGTCCCGAGTGGGCGGCTTCCGACAGAATTCCCAAACTGCCCGTGGTTACTCCGACGACCATCTTGAGCACGGTCATCGCCAGGGCAGCCAGAACCGAGCGGCCCGCGACCGCACGTTTTTCCGCGCGCATCGACTCGGAACTGGAGGGCGCTCGTTCCATACCGGCATTATCGCCGCAGGGCAGCATCGCCGCCAAGACGGCGACTACAACCCAGGCTGCGCTCGGCCGGAAACCCCAAACCGACGGCCCTCGCTTTATGCTAGGATTTACCTTCGCACGAATTTTCCTCTGGAGGATCCCCGCTATGAACCGCTATGGGTTGGTCTGCC
>JASHSL010000479.1 GCA_030040855.1 Terriglobales bacterium | reverse complement strand
AAGGCGCTTGTGGAGGTACTTCTATCGCTTTCGTCTACCGTGACCCTTTGCAGGACTCGCTGTTCATCAAGGCCTCTGTGTGGCGGCACTCACCCTAGTGTCTCTATCCATCATCACTTTGCGGCTGTGTCGGTCGCGCTCTTGTCTTCCGGTTCGCAGCCTCGGAGGATGCTGGGACTCAGTTATGTCTGGTTGGTCCATGGCCGTTTGTTGCCCTGCTCCTGTTCGCGGCTCTCGAGGACTGGCACTCCCTCCCCGGACCATTCTTGATGCTTGGCCTCTTGGTGGTGAACAGTGGCATTCTTTATTTGGTCGGGGACAGAATCCTGGTGCGCCCGCCGATCCCGAAGGCCGGTACGAAGGTCAAGGGCGTCATCGATTCATCATCCGTGAAGGCTGGAAGAGGTTGCATGACGATATCTCCGGCCATATCTCCGGAGACAGAACCTCGCTGGAGTTGGGGAGTGGAGAAAGAATGAATCACCCAGGCGGAGGAAATAGGCCGTGTCGTTGCCTACGGCTTTCGGGAGATGCCGCGCCGGCGAAACGATTGGCCGCCGGCATTTTACGTGGAGGTGGTGTTTGAGGCATTGTCGAGGCTGAAAGGCAACCCAAAGTGTCGTAGTCGGGAATTCGGTTCCAAGATCAAAAACGAAGGAGTGAAGTTCATGCCAGAATCCATTGCCCAGTTGCGAAGCGCGTTTCGAGGAGAACTCATTCAGGCAACAGACGACGCCTACGATACGGCGCGCAAGCTCTACAACGCAATGATTGACAAGCGGCCGAAGCTCATCGCAGGTTGTGTGGACGTGGCCGACGTCATGGCCGCGGTGCGGTACGGACGCGAGAACGGGATGCTGACTGCCATTCGCGGAGGCGGCCACAACGGAGGCGGCCTGGGTATCTGCGACGGCGGTCTGGTGATCGACCTTTCGCGGATGAAAGGGGTTCGCGTGGACCCGGCGGCACGCACAGCGCGGGTTGCGCCAGGATGCGTGTGGGGCGATGTGGACCACGCCACGCATCCCTTTGGCCTGGCCGTGCCCAGCGGCTTCATCTCCACCACAGGAGTTGCCGGGCTCACCTTGGGGGGAGGCATCGGCTACCTGACGCGCCGCTACGGCCTCACCATAGACAATTTGCTCGCGGTGGACATGATCCTGGCGGACGGCCGTTTTGTGACCGCAAATACCAACGAGAACGCCGACCTCTTCTGGGCGGTGCGCGGTGGTGGCGGCAACTTCGGAGTGGTGACTTCGTTCGAATTCCGGCTGCATCCGGTGAGCACCGTACAGTTCGGGCCCACGTTTTGGCCGCTCGAGCAAGCTGCGGAAGTGTTGAGGTCCTATCGTAAATTCATGCTCACCGCGCCGGAGGAGGTAAACGGATTCTTTGCATTTCTAGTGATTCCGCCCGCGCCGATGTTTCCTGAGCATCTTCATCGCAAGACGGTCTGCGGCATTGTCTGGTGTGGCACGGGAACGGTCGCGGAAACTGAGAAGGCGACGATTCCCCTGCGCAGTATAGGAACACCCTTGCTGGACGCGATTAGCCCGGCGCCATTTCCGGTGGTGCAGAGCACATTCGACAGCCTGTACCCTCCCGGGCTGCAGTGGTACTGGCGAGCGGACAACTTCACGGAATTGAGTGACGCCGCCATTGCCAAGCATGTGGAGCACGGCTCCAAGCTCCCGACGATGTTTTCCACTATGCACCTGTACCCGGTGAATGGGGCTGCGCAGCGCGTGGGCAAGAACGAAACCGCCTATAGCTTCCGTGAGGCGCTGTTCGCTGAGGTCATCGTGGGAGTAGACCCCTATCCGGCCAACAGCCAAACCATCACGGATTGGTGCAAGGGGTACTACGACGCCCTCCATCCCTACTCGGCGGGCGGAGCTTACGTGAACTTTATGATGGAGGAAGGGCAGGAACGCGTGCAGGCGTGCTTCCGCGACAACTACGGACGCCTGGCCGCCATCAAGAAAAAGTACGACCCGACAAACTTCTTCCGCGTGAACCAAAACATCCATCCAGCGACCTGAGAGGCGCGGGTGCTGACCAGGGCTCGTGCTGGCAAGCGAACCGCAGAGAGAAATTTCATCCACCTGCTCGCGAAATGAGGATTTCGTTAACGTGGAAACCGCAAACCGCTGGCCGGAACTCTATCGAGAGGAGTTGTTGCAATCGGACCCCAGGATGGTGCCCGCTCGGATTGAGGAAGCGCACAAAGCGATTTGCCGCCGGGCGCTTGAATTGTCGTGCGTCGGATGGATACCCACCCCAGAGCGCGATCGGGAGATGGCGCTTCATTTTCTAGATCTGCTCAGGATGGTGGGGCCGATAAAAGCGGAACTTGCCAGGGTCAACCGTGTCGGCTAAAACCTTCGATAGCGAGTCGGGGCGGTCTCCTGACCGCTAGCAAGGCGATTCTGGGAGCTGCGAACTGGCCTTTTCCCGTCGGCCGGCGGGGTGTTCATCCCAGCACGAGCCTTGTGTTTCTTCCTGCCCGTTTTCGTTGACTTTCTATTCATCACATCCCTAACATGGCGCGCATGAACTCAACAGGCTGGCGCTCGAGCATGAGGCCGGCGCAACCGTGGGCGCTGCTGCTCCTGCCGCTGCTGATGGCGTGCGGCGGCAGCCTTTTTGCCCAGAGTCCTCCCGCCGTGGTGGTCAATTGGACCAAGAAAACTCCCAACCGCACGACGCCTACGTTGCAAGCCGTGGTGAACCCGATGCTGCGTCGCGGCTCGCCGATTCATGATGCCTCGTTCGCGGCTTTGCGTGAGCTGGCCTGCGATTACGCCCGCTATGCCTTCTGGTTTCCCTATCCGAAGCTCGTGGTGGCCGAGTTGCGGCCTCCGGACGCAAGCCAGACCTATTGGGATTTCCAATATATGGACCCGCTGGTCGAGGATTTTCTGACGGCAAGCGAGGGACGTCCCAGCGTGTGGACCTTCAGTACGATTCCCCAGTGGATGTTCACGACGCCGCAACCAGTCGTGTATCCCGACGATCCGAATCAGGTCATGTGGAAATACTCGCAGGGCACCGAACTGCCCGATGTTCCGGCCCTGGCCAACTACTATGCGCGGCTCGCCAGTTGGTATACCCAGGGCGGCTTCACCGACGAGTTGGGGAGGTTTCATGCCTCCGGCCACCACTACGGCATGCATTACTGGGAGGTCTTCAACGAGATTGACGGCGAACACGAACCGACCCCGCAACAGTATGTCGAGCGCTACGATGCCATCGCCGAAGCCGTGCGCAACGTCGTCCCGGATATGAAGTTTGTGGCTCTCGCTCTGTCCGACCCGGAAAGCGCGCCGCGAACGTTCGAGTATTTTCTCGATCCTAAGAACCATAAACCGGGAACACCCCTCGACTACATTTCCTTCCATGTCTATGCGGCGCCGAGCGCCGACCAAACTCTGGATCAATGGCAGTACACCTTCTTCGATCGGGCCAATGAGTTTCTGGCAGCCACACGCTACATCCTGCGGTTTCGCGATCGCCTTTCTCCGTCGACCAAGATCATGATCAACGAAGCTGGCTCCATCCTGGCGGGCGACATGGTGCAAGGCGAGCCCCATCACGTCGAGAAGCCAATTCCTCCGGCCTACTGGAATCTCAGTGGGGCGCTCTATGCCTATCTCTATCTACAATTGGCGCAGCTTGGCGTCGATGCTGTGGGCGAATCCCAGCTCGTCGGCTTTCCCAGCCAGTTTCCCAGCGTCAGCATGGTCGATTGGAGGAACGGCAAACCGAATGCGCGGCTCACCATTCTCGCATTGCTCAAGAACAACCTCGGCCCGGGCGACGATTTCGCCGCGACTGAAGTGCGGAGCACCGGCACGCCCGAAGACGCGGACGCGATCAACGCGCAAGCGTACCTCGCAGGCAAGCAGCGAAAACTCTTGCTGATCAATCAGAGGAATCGCGAGGTTGTTGTGGAACTGCCAAAAGAGTGCGCAGGATCCAGGCTGGAAACGATTGGAGGAGCCTCGCCTGATCTCGTGAAGCGCGATGTCGAAGATACCGGGCTTCGCTTGCTGCCATTCTCGGTGTCGATTGTCACGCTGCAGAACTAGCTTCCCGGAATCAATCGTCCTCGATCGACCCCATGCCCGCAAATCTGGTTGACAATCCGGTCGCGGACCAATACATTTGTGACGCTTTATGCGCAATCCTGTTCATTTCATATCGAATCTACACCAATCCTCCACGGGGTGCGGGCGCCAGCTCGCTGGCCCGCCATACTGCCGACCGCAACCGCAAGAAGGGCACGGGCCCGAACGACTGCTCCGGCTCCTGAACCCTCTTCTTGGCTTTGTCCTTCCCGCGTTGATGCTGTTCGCGCCTTCTGCATACTGTGCCGATAGCGAACTCAGTAACGACGCGTTGCTCGCTCGGATCAGCGCCGCGGACGGCTCCTATGCGATTTCAGCTAAGGGAGCTGGATCGCCGGTCGTTTCAGCCGGTGTAGCGGCGGAGGTGGATCATCGCTGGATCAAGTCCGCTGAATATCCCCGGCATGAGGTGACCGAAGGAGACTTCGAGGATGCCCTCGGCCCCGGACGCCAAGCGGTGGTGCGGTCGACCGGCATGGCGGATCGCCCCGATCTCGCCTACACCATTCGCGTCTACCGGAACCGGCCTTTCGGCGAGATCCAGATCGAGCTCGACAACCATAGCGGGCGATCCTTCGAGGTCGAAAGCATTCGCACGCTAGAGGCCGCGGGCAATGCGATCCTCAATCTTCATGCCAGTGCGAGTTTCGATCGCGTGTTGCCCGACAGTTTCAGCGAAGACTGGCCGCCGCTTCGAATCTATGATTTAGGCCAGGCGCCAAACGGGATGATCCGGGCCGTCGGCAGCCAGCTCGTTTACAACCGCGAGAGCAAGGAAAGCGTATTCTTTGGAACCCTGACCTCCGATCGGCTGCTGACCATATTTCACCTGAAAACCCAACCCGGAGCGCAAGGTCCGAGCATCGCGAGCTTCACCATCGATTCTACGGGCACGACCGAAATTCAGGCGACCGACGAGGAATCGGGGTTGCGTGAGGGTCCTCGGGAGGACCAGATTGAATTGAGCCTGCCACTTCCGAGCGGTGGAAGCATGCGTTCCGAGCGGCTCATGTTTGCCGTCGGATCGGACTACCACGCGCAGCTCGCGAACTATGGAACTGCGATCGGCGAACTACACCACAGTCGCATCCCGGAAGAGAACCTGCTTGGATGGTGGAGCTGGACCGCCTTTTACACCAAAATCACCGCCGGGAACACCTTCACCAACGCCCTATGGTTAGCTCAGCACCTCGAACCCCTCGGTTATGATTACTTTCATTTCGACCTTGGCTACGGGTACTCCCGCGGAGAATACGCTACCCCCAATGCTTCTCAGTTTCCCCAGGGGATGTGGTGGCTGACCCGCCGCATCTGCAAGTTGGGCCTCAACGTGGGTATCTGGACCGCGCCCTTTGAGGTCGGGGCGCGCAGCGTCATTTACCAGCAGCACAAGGATTGGCTGGTTCGCAACTTGAGCGGGAAGCCCATCCAGATCACCACCGCGGAAGAAATGCCAGGGGAAGCGATCTTCGTGCTGGATCTAACCCATCCCGGCGCGCAGGAGTTCCTGCGGGAAACCTACCGTACGCTGGTTCGAGAGTGGGGGGTAAAGTACATCAAGCTCGATTTCATGGATAACACCGCGATCGAGGGCGCTTATTTCCGGCCCCACACAACCGCTCTTGAAGCGCAGCGAATTGGCTTACAAGTCATCCGGGACGCGGTGGGGGACGATGTCCTGCTCGATAAGGATGGCAGTCCCATGTTGAATCCGGTTGGCCTGGTCGATACCGGCCGCGTATCGCAGGATACCGGCCATACGTTTGCGCGCAGCAAGGAAGCCGCGCCTGGTATCGCCGCCCGGTTTTATATGCATCGCAACTTTTTTCTGAACGATCCGGACGCCTTCACCGTGTCGCGACAGCTGGTGGAGGAGCGGGAGATCCAGGCTCCTCTCACCCTCGACGAAGCCCGAGTTTCGATCGCGCTGGCCGCAGTTTCCGGGGGGATGTACGAAATCGGCGACGATCTTCCGACTTTGGGCGCCGACCCGGACCGGCAGGCGTTGCTCGAGAACCCCGATCTGCTCCAAATGGCGAAATTCAGCCGCGCCGCCACTCCCCTGGATCTTCTCAGCTATCGAGCCGAGGATGAGCAACCCAGCATATTTTTGCTCGCGGAGGACACCCGGCAATCGGTGCTTGCGGTTTTCAATTGGACCGAGCAGCCCAGGTCGCATCGTTTGCCCTTTTCCCTGCTCAGGCTTTCTCCGGGGCGCGCCTATCATTTCCAGGACATGTTTCGACCGGCGCATTCTTTGTCGGCGGAAGGCGATTCCCTCCAACTCGAACAGCCCGCCCATTCCGTGAAATTGATCAAGATCATCGATACCTCGCTTCCCCCAGCCGCTCCCTCGATCAGAGTTCGCGTTCCCGACCAGGCCCGTGTCGGAGAAGAGCTCAAATTCACGTGCGCTGTGGATCCTAACGGAGTGCCGGCTCTCGGGTATCGTTGGGACTTCGGCGATGGCACCAGCGAGCGCGGCCGGCAGGTAGCCCACACCTACACCAGGCCGGGAACTTACACGGCTCGGCTCGTGGTCGAGGGCATGGACGGTATCCCTGCGGAAGCCAGGATGTCGATCTCCGTGAATGGCGCTCTGGTCCTGCCGCCGCCCACCCGGTATCCATCAAATCCGTAGCCGCTGCCTGATCTCGCTCGGTGTCCTCACCCCTGAGACCAGGCATCCGCCTGGGGCGCGATCGGCCGAACCGAGCGCCAGGCTATGGTTCTGAAGATGTGCCAAAGTCGAAGTTGATACGGCCCTTGCGAAAACCCGCCGTCCGCCACACGCCATAAGCAAGTCCGACGAGCATCCAGACCGTGCCCGCGATTTTGGCGTAGGGATTCAGATTCCACCATAGCAGCAGACAGATCACAAATCCGCAGACCGGCGGTACGAGGTCCAGGAATCCTTTCTCCTCGGCCCGGATGTAGTAACGCACCAGGGAGGCGACATTCACCCCCATGAAGGCAATGAGCGCGCCAAAGTTGAGCAGTTCAACCCCGCGTTCGAAGTTGATAGTAAGGGCACCGGCGAGAGCGAGCCCGCCGGCAAACAGAACATTGTTGCGGGGGATATGGCGGCGAGGATCGATCGCGGCAAAAAAGGATGGGGGAATGGCATCGCTCCTGCCCATGGCATACAAGAGACGGGCGGCGCCGAGTTGAGATCCCATTCCAGAACCGATCGTGGCCACCAGCAGCGCGGCATTCACTAATTGCAGCAGCCAACGACCGCCCGCCAAGCCGGCGACGTGCACGAAAGCGGTGGTCACATCCGGGAACGGACGCGAAACGGGCCAGACCAGTTGCGCGGCGTAGACTTCGCATCCTGCCAATAGGCCGGTGATCAGGCAAACCAGAACCGTGGCCAGCAGGATGTCTCGCTTCGGATTTTTGGCCTCCTCCGAGAGGGTCGAAATTCCGTCGAATCCGATGTAGGTGAGAACCGCCAGGGACGTTCCTCCCAGCACCGATTTCCATTGGAAGTGGGTCGGATCGTAGAACGGCCGCCAGAAAAATCCGTTTTCCACGTGGGGATGCTGGAAGACGTAGTGACCGGCCACAACGAAAAAGATGGCAATTACGCTGCCCATCCCGATCGCCAGCAGGTCATTGATGCGGGCGGAAGTGCGAATGCCGAACAGGTTCAGGCCGGTGAACAACCCGGCAAAAAAAAGCGCCCAGATCACGTACGGCACACCCGGGGCAGAGTTGAGGGCCAGTTGCGCGCAGAGAATCGTGCAGATCAGGGGATTGAGCAGGTAGTCCATCACCATGCCCCAGCCAGTCACGTAGCCGAGAGCCGGATGAATTTCCTGTCCCACATAGGTGAAGGCGGAACCGGCACTGGGATAGGCCCTTGCCATCCGACCATAACTGACGGCGGTAAACAACATGGCCAACATGGCAATCAAGATGGCGGTGACAACGTGGCCGTGCGCTCTCTGGCTCACCACCCCGAACACCGGCATGGGAGCGGTGGGTTGAATGACGACAATCCCGTACAGAATGAGGTCCCAGAGCCCCAGAGCGCGACGAAGCCGGGGAGGGCTCTGGCTCGTCGTTGCCATCGTCGTTGTCAAGGTTGGATCGCGTTGTCCCTGATCATTCAAAAAGACGAATTTTCGAGAATACGGCGCTTGCTGCCACTGCGGGCAGACCCCGGAGTCAGTTTCGATAGCCGCGAGTGACGGAGAGAAACCTCGCGCTTGCGCGAATGTAGTCACTTCCCTGACGTTTTGTCAACTTTTTCATTCGTCCGTGAACGATTGGTGGTAGCTCCTGACTCTTTTCCTGCGGCCGGGTTACAATAGGTTTCCTTGTTCTTTATGCTGGCGGAAGAGCGACGGTTTCAAATCCGCGAAGTGCTTGCCACACAACGCACCGTAACCGCCTCCGACCTGTGCGACCGGTTGAAGGTGACGGCCGCCACCATCCGTCGCGACCTGGCAGTGCTCGAGCAGGAAGGTGTGCTGGTCCGTTCCCACGGCGGGGCTGTGTCCCGCATGTCCAGCACGAATTTCCAGCCCTCCTACGGCGCCTTGCTGCGCACCAGGAGCGAGGAGAAGCGGCAGATCGCGCGCGCCGCAGAATCCCTCGTGCTCGACGGGGACACGGTCTTTCTCGAGGGTAGCACCACGGTCTTCGAGCTGGCGCGACAGTTGATTCATCGCCATCGTTTGACCGTGGTCACCAACTCTCCCACCATTGTTTGCGAGCTGCAGCGCAGTCCCGGGGTGACGGTGCTGTGCACCGGAGGCGATCTGCAGAAGGATACCTTCTATCTTTCCGGCGAATGGACGCAGCGGGCGTTGTCGGAAATACGGCTGGACAAGGCTATCCTAGGCATCAGTGCGATTGACCCGGCGTACGGGATCTCAACCGCCAACCACGCCGAAGCGCAAATCAAGAAGATGGTGTCGAAAGCAGCCAAGACCCGAATCGCTCTGGCCGATCACGGAAAGTTTGGCATGCAGTGCTTCGCTTATGTTGGTCCCATCAGCGACCTCAACATCCTGGTCACCGATTCCGGGACCGATTCCGGTTACATCAAAGCGCTGCGCGACTCGGGAGTGCAGGTGATCGTGGCAGAATCGGAATCGCCTGCTTTCCGAATCGCCAACCAGAAACAATCAAGCAAAAAACATTGACAATCGCTCAGGTTCGCACTACCTTTGATCGCCAAGCTTCAGAAAGGAAGCCCTTTGAGCGAGTGCGGCAAGAAAGTCAGGCTCTGTCGAGTGCTCGGCGGAGAGGGTTATCGCGCGCTCATCGTCGCTTTTGACCACGCATTGGTTTTGGGACCGATTCCTGGAACCGAGGATCCGCTGCGGCAGATTCGTCGTTTTGCCGAAGCCAAGGTCGATGCCATTCTCCTCAATCTCGGCCTCATCCGGCAATTTGCTGACTCCCCGCTTTCCGCTCGCCTGCCGGCTCTGATTGCGCGCATCGACTGGACCACGGTGTGGTCGGCAATCTCCACGAACGGGAAAGGCGAGCTGCACAGTTCCTTGCTGGCCCGGCCGGAGGATGCACTGCGTCATGGAGCCGACGCCGTTTTGACCTATATGGTGGTGGGCACGGGCGACGTGGACTTCGAGAGCAAAGAGATCGCCCGCACCGCCGAGATCGCGCGCGAGTGCGAGCGCATCGGTATCCCTTTGATTGTCGAGTCCCTGGCTCGCGGCCGGAGCGTCCAAAATCCCGGCGAACCGAAGTGGCTGAAGCTGCATACGCGAATGGCTACCGAGCTAGGTGCTGATGCGGTGAAGACGGATTACGCCGGTGACCCGTTCGCGATGCGGTCGGTCGTCGAAGCTTGCCCCATCCCCATCCTAGTACTCGGCGGAAACCGCTACGGCTCCGATGAGGAAGCTCTCGACGTCGTCCGCAATGCGGCCCGCGCCGGAGCTGCCGGTGTGTTTTTTGGCCGCAACGTGTTCCAGGCTCCCAACATGGAATCATTCCTTCGGCAAGCCCGCGCGCTCTTGAATGACCCGGAACTCGTGCACCCAAAACTGTAAGGTCGCAATGCCTCGAGCCAACCAAACCAGGGTCGAGCCTTTCGGTCCGCTGCGAGATTCTGCGCTTGAGAACCGGCCTCAGGCCATGCGCGGTTCGAAGTTCTCTAGGGCGCGGATTTAACGGCGTGCGTGGCTCGACGCTCGCTCCGGGAGTAGAAACAACATGAGCCTGTTGGCGGTCGATATCGGGTCCAGTGCCTGTAAAGCCGTTCGCTTCGCCGCCGACGGCCAGCTCCTAGCCCAGCACGCGGTCTGCTATCGACCGGAGTTTCCACGTCCATGCTTTGCGGAAATGGATCCGGAAACCTTCTGGAACGCGCTCTGCTCCTCCTGCTGCGCCGTGGCCGAAGAGCGGGCGGACCGGGTGCAAGCTCTGTGTCTGAGTTCGCACGGAGAAAGCTTTGTTCCCGTCGACGCCGCCGGCCGGCCTCTCGCCCATGCCATTCTGAACCAGGACAGCCGCGCCCTCGAGGAATCGAGGTGGTGCGAAGCGACCCTGGGACGCGAACGGCTTTTTCAAATCACCGGGCTGGTGGCGCATCCTATGTACCCTGTGCCCAAGATTCTCTGGCTGCGCAAACATCAACCGGAGACCTTCGCTCGCACGCGTTCGTTCCTTACTCTGATCGGCTATCTCTTGCAGAAGATGGGACTTCCAGCCTATGTCGACTATTCGCTGGCGTCGCGCTTCCTGGCCTTCGACATCGACAAGCGTGCCTGGTCGGATGAGATTCTCCGCGCAACCGAACTCGACCCGGCTCGTCTTCCCACCCCGGTTCCAGCCGGCACGATGGTCGGAAAGCTGAACGCTGCCATCGCTGGCCAGCTCGGGGTTCCAGCCGGTACTTCGGTGGTGCTTGGCGGCCACGATCAGCCTTGCGGCGCCCTCGGTGCGGGAGTCATCGAAGGCGGTCGTGTTGCCGATTCGATGGGCACGTACGAGTGCCTGCTGGCGGTCTCGGATACTCCCAGTCTTAATGAGAGAGCGCGCGCGAGTGCGCTCAACTCCTACTGCCACGTGGTTCCTAACAAGTTCGTGACTCTGGCCTATTTCCCTTCCGGAATCATGCTGCAATGGTTCCATGAGTTGTTGTACGGCAACGGATGGAGCGAGGCAGCTTCGCCAGCTTCGGCCCAGGAGTCGGAAGCCAACCACTATGCGTTTTGGGAGGCCCACGCCCGGCAAGGTCCGACCGGATTGTGCATCACTCCGCACCTGATTGGAACCTGCAATCCCGACTTCAACCCACGGGTTCGCGGCTTCATCGCTGGCCTCAATCCGGGTGTTCATCGCGCTGACCTCTACAAGGGTATTCTGGAAGGATTGGCCTGTGAGTTGTCGATCGTCAGCGAAGCCCTGGAACAAGCGGTGGGGGGGTTTGAGGACATTTACGCTACAGGTGGGGGAACCAGCTCCGCCCTTGGCCTGGAATTGAGGGCAGCCCTGACCGGTCGCCGGCTGCATGTCATGAGCCGGCAAGAAGCCGTCTGCCTCGGCACCGCCATTCTGGCCGGTGTCGCCATTGGGGAATACGCAAGCCTTCGCCAGGCGGTCGCCGCGGTGGTCCGCGAGAGGGCAGTCTGGGCTCCCAATCCGGCCATCGCCGCCAGTTATCGCGATCAAGTCGATCGCTATCGCCAGCTGAGGTCGGCGGAGGTCGCGCGTGCTTGAAAATCATCGTGATAGAGGAGGAAGAAATTGATCCAGCCAACAATCGGCTTCATCGTGTATGGGGTTCACAAAGACGGGCTCAAAGATCCGATGGGAGTTCCCTTTATCGATCCGGCCGTCGTCAAACGCTCCAAGCAGGCCCTGATCCAAGCCGGCATGAAAGTCGTCGCGCATGACGTCGTCCTTGCCAGCAAGGAGGAAGCCCGCGAGGCCCTGGGAAAGATGAAGACTGACGACAGAATCGACATGGTCGTGCTCTTTTCCGGGACCTGGGTGTGGGCAGCCCATTTGGTGGCGGCCGTCCGCGATTGCGTAGCTAGTGGAAAATCAGTTCTCCTCTGGACCCACCCGGGTTCGCAGGGATGGCGTCCCGTGGGCGGGCTGGTGATGCACGGCGGCCTGCTCGAAATCGGCGTGCCTCACAAGTTCGTCTATGGCGGCGCGGATGACTCCGCTACGATCCTCGAGATCCTTAGCTATGCCCGGGCCGCTCACTTGAAGAACTGGCTGAATATGTCTACCATCGGCGCCTTCGGTGGTCGCGGGATGGGTCAAACTTGCGGCGTGGCCGATCCCTCCCAGTGGATGCGGATGTTTGGCGTGGACATCGACTCGCGCGATACCACCGAACTGATTCGCACCGCCGAAGCAGTTTCGCCGAGAGAAATCTCGAAACTTCAACCTCGCCTGGCACGGCTCTTCGGCAAGACGCCCGACAAAAACCTGGTCAATGAACGTTCCATCCGTCTTTATTTGGCCCTGAAGAAGCTGGTGGAGAGAGAGAAGTTTGCCTTCTACACCATCCAGTCTTTCCCGGGACTAGGCGACGACTATGCGGCCACCTGCTTCGCGCAAAGCATGATGCTCGAAGATGGGTTTGGAACTTCCACCTTGGGAGACCTCAACACGGCTCTCACCGTGCTGCTTCTGACCAAGCTGAGCCGGGAGCGAGTGTATTACGGCGATCTTCAGCACATCGACAAGAAGACCAAGGAGATTAAGATCATCGGCGATGGTGCGTGTCCACCGTCGCTCGCCGCAAAGCTTGGCCCCGCAGGCTTCGCCGAGCACGGCATTCCGACCGAAGGCAACGCCGGCGGGCTCTCGGTCAAGTTGATTTGCAAGGTGGGGGAGGGAGTGCTAGCCCGTCTGGGCCGCGTCAAGGGCGAGTTCCAGATGGTCATCCTTCGCGCTACGATCTTCGAGCCACCCAAGAAACAAATTCAGGCGCGTCTTGATGAGTGTGGCATACCCTTCTGGCCGCATGGGTTCGTCACCGCTGACTGCGATATCGACCGGATGCTCGAGAGCTGGACCAATGAATACGCATGCCTTGGTTATGGAACCGATCTTTATCCCGCGTTGATTGACTTTTGCGAGCTCACCGGCATCCAGCCGGTGTTGCCTTGAAGCAAAGACAGAAACAGGGCAGGTGAAAT
>JASHSL010000478.1 GCA_030040855.1 Terriglobales bacterium | reverse complement strand
CGAGAACTACACTCATGTGGACAAGCTCAGCCGAAAACTGGTCGAAGGCTACCAGAAGACGATTGCCAAAGTGGGGCTGCAGGCCTATGTGGCCAGTGCCGGCGCCAATGGGGCGCTGATGCTCTTGCCCAAAGAGATCCGCAACTACCGCGACTGGAAGGCGATCGATACCGAGGTTTGGCGACATTATTGGTTTGGTATGGTCAATCGGGGCGTTATGCCGCAACCGTACTGGTGGGACGAGCAGTGGACCATCTCGGTGCAGCATACGGAAGCCGATATTGACAAGCATCTGGCCGCCTTTGCCGATCTTGCCCCGGGATTGGCGAAAGCGCAGCAAGAGCGCATGGCGGAGATGGCAATCGGTTAAAAGAGGCCAAGGAGAGCCCGTGCCAGCCAACAAGCATGAGGCCGACCAGCCTCATCTGAAACGCGCCCTCGGCCGTTGGGATCTGGTTTTGCTGTTTGTAGTGGCGGTGGTGAACCTGAACGTGGTTCCCACGATCTCCGCCAACGGCGCGCTTACGGTCTGGCTGTGGCTGGTCGCTCTCGTCCTGTTTTTTTGGCCGCAAGGGATCGCCGTGATTGAGCTGGCCGACCGTTACCCCGGAGAGGGCGGGGTTTATCTCTGGGCGAAGCGCCTCTTCGGCGACTTTCACGGGTTTCTCTCCGGCTGGTGTTACTGGACGAATAACATCTTTTACGTGCCGACCGTGCTGCTCTACTTTGTGGGGATTGCGGTCTTCGTCGCCGGCCCGGAGAAGCAGAGCCTGGCCGATCGACCGGGGTTCACCTTCGCGGCATCGATTGCCCTGTTGGCCCTGCTGGTCGTGCTCAATATTCTGGGCTTAGGCGTCGGCAAATGGGTGAACAATCTGGGCGGCATCGGCACGGCCATGACCGCGAGCTTGCTGACCGCCCTCGGCGCGACCGTGGCCTATCGCTTCGGGATCTCCGTCCATGCCGCGGACTTTCGCATCCCCGGCGACGTTCGTCTGGTGAGTGCCTTGGGGGTGATTTGTTTCGGTCTGGTCGGACTCGAACTTGCCTCGGTCATGGGAGACGAGATCGAAGATCCGAAACGCACCTTACCCGGCGCGGTCGCCTTGGGAGGAGTTATCTGCGGAGTGCTTTACATCGGCGCCACGCTGACTTTGCTGTTGGCCTTGCCGAAAAACCAGATCGGGGTCCTCGCCGGGATCATGCAAGCCGTCAGCCAGATGGCCGCCCAGATCGGGGTTGGCTGGCTGGCGGCGCCCTTCGCCCTGGTGCTGAGCGTCTCGATTGCCGGCATCGCCTCCGCATGGTTGTCGGGTTCGGCGCGCATTCCGTTTGTCGCCGGACTGGATTCCTACCTGCCCGAGGGGCTCGGGAAGCTGCATCCGCGCTATGCGACTCCCTACGTCGCCCTGATCGTGCACGCCAGTCTTTCGGCATTGTTTCTGGCCATGAGCTTTGTCGGCGCACAGGTCAAGGAAGCTTTCGTTACCATGCTCGATTTGGCGGTGGTGCTGCAGTTGATCCCGTTCCTCTATATGTACGCCGGTTTGATCAAGCTGGCGGCCAGGTCGGAGGCGGGCGGGCACTACAGCAAGAAGACGGTGCGGGCGGCTGGTTGGTGCGGCTTGCTTACCACGGTGCTGGCGGTGGCGGTGGCTTTCGTTCCCTCCCATCAAATCGATTCGATTTGGCTGTTCGAGATCAAAATGGTAGCCGGGACGTTATTGTTCCTGGGGGTGGCGGCGTTCTTTTTCTTTGTTTACAGCCGGCGTAAGCTGCCGCAGGAAGCGGCCAGCCGGGTCTAACGCGTAGGGCGCGGACGTCCGCGTCCGGGCGGGCGGGCGAGTCAAACTCGCCGAGCGACGAAGAAGTTCCATGGAGGTTCTTATGCCAGCTGGGGTACGTGCCGATGTCCGCAGTTATCCGATGTACGTGAACGGTGAATGGGTTGAGAGCAAGACGGAGAAAACCTTTCCGGTTTATGATCCGGCCACCGAGGAAGTGATTGCCCGCGTTCCGGATGCGCAGGCCGAGGATGTGAATCATGCGGTCGCTGCAGCCAAAGCTGCCTTCGAGGATGGCCCGTGGGGTTCGAGCACCGCCCAGGAGCGCGGCCGTGTTTTGTTTCGTCTGGCCGAGAAAGTTCGCCAGAATGCGGCCAAGCTGGCAGAACTCGAAGCCCGCAACTGCGGCAAACCCATCGTCGAGGCCGAATTCGATATTGCCGATGTGGCGACCTGTTTTGAATATTACGGTGGCCTGGCCACCAAGGTTTTGGGATACGTTAACCCGGTTCCCGACAATGCGGTCAGCTTATCCTTGAAAGAACCGGTCGGCGTCGCCGGCCAGATCATTCCCTGGAATTATCCACTCTTAATGGCAGCCTGGAAGCTGGCCCCGGCTCTGGCCGCCGGTTGCACCTGCGTGTTGAAACCGGCCGAGCAGACGCCTCTGACTGCGCTCGAGATGGCGAACTGGTTTGCCGAAATCGGCCTGCCTCCCGGAGTGGTCAACATCGTCACCGGTTTTGGCGAAACCTGCGGTGCGCCGCTCGTCGAGCATCCTGAGGTCAACAAGATCGCCTTCACCGGCAGCGCCGCGGTTGGCAAGAGGATCGTGAAAATGGCTGCCGACACGGTGAAGCGAGTCACCCTCGAACTCGGCGGCAAATCTCCCAACATCTTTTTTGCCGACGCAGACTTCGAGGCAGCGATCGATGGAGCCCTGTTCGGGGTCTTTATCAACCAAGGCGAGGTTTGCTCTGCCGGCAGCCGCATCCTGGTCGAGAAGACAATCTACAAAAAGTTTCTCGAGGGCATGACTGAGAAGGCTAAGAAAATCAAACTGGGTGCTCCCCTCGATCGCGATACCAAGATGGGGCCGGTGATCAGCAAGGAGCAGTATGAGCGCGTTCGCTCCTACCAAGCTCTGGGAAGAGAGGAAGCCAAGCTGGCGATTGGCGGGGGACGAGCCGAGAAGTTCGCCAAGGGCTTCTACATCGAACCAACCATCTTCTATGACGTGCCCAACAGCGCTCGCATTGCACGCGAGGAGATTTTTGGTCCGGTGGCGGCTGTGATCCCCTTCGACAATGAGAGCGATGCCATCCGCATCGCGAACGACTCGCCCTACGGTCTGGCGGCTGCGGTCTGGACCCGCGACATCTTCAAGGCGTTCCGGGCAGTCAAGTCGCTGCGCGCCGGTATCGTCTGGGTGAACCACATGCAGCCAACCTACGTCGA
Organism: Terriglobales bacterium; assembly: GCA_030040855.1. GTDB lineage: Bacteria > Acidobacteriota > Terriglobia > Terriglobales > Acidobacteriaceae > JAFAGX01. The sequence goes on along the minus strand of JASHSL010000478.1, from coordinate 335 downwards.
AGCACCGTGGGGCGGCTACAAGCAGTCTGGCTTCGGCCGTGAGCTGGGGCCCTGGGGAATCGAAGAATATTTGGAGACCAAACAGGTCCACATCAATCTCAATCCACAGCCGATTGGCTGGTACTGAGAACTCGAAGCGGAGAGCGAACCATCGTTTGAGAGTGACATGGGCACGATTGAATTAAGAACCCCGATTCCGGGTCCGAAATCGAAGGCGCTCGCGGAACGTCGCGCCGCCGCGGTCCCGCGCGGCCTTTCCCATGCAACCCCGGTGTACGTCGCTAAAGCGGAAGACGCCTGGATGGAAGACGTAGACGGGAATCGCTACATTGATT